>JACRNU010000082.1 GCA_016234805.1 Elusimicrobiota bacterium | reverse complement strand
TCGAACGACGCCGGAAGCGTGCCGTCGCCCAAGGAGACAAGCGACGATGCCAGCCCCATGGGTATCCCCTTCTCGGCGTTCGAGGGAACACTCTACCATTTCTCGTCGAGAGGCCGGCTTAAGTGAACGGCATTGCGTTTAGACCAGGCGCGGAAAGCCCAGCGTTTCCTTCGAGGTGACTCCATTCTTGATAGAATGGGGACCCGTGGCTTGACAATTCTTCGGGAAGCTGATAGAATGGTGTTAAGAGGGTGATAGGAGGTTACAATGTACACGTGGATATCACAGCGCCGTTGCTCATCGCGGACTGCGCGGACAGTGGAGCGGACCAGGTATCTTGAGTCTCTTAGAGGCGACCTGGAAAGGGAGATTCGAAACTATTTTGAACGGGATCCCCGAGGCGAGCAGGTGACGCTAACTTGCCTTGCGGCAGTCGGGAAGGAGGGTGCGCGGAATATCGCGCGTCATAACGGCAGGACTCTTGACGGGGTCAAGCAGGACATTGGGCTCTACGTCGCCATCTTGCTGGGAGACCTATTCCAACTTGAAGGAGTCGAGACCTACCGCGATGAAAACACTTTACGGAACGCCACAAGGTCACGGCCGCCGCGATGGAATGAACTGGCGTGGGTTTCGAAATACACGCCACATCGACTCAATCCCAAGGTTTGGGCGGCGAAGGCGAATCGTGCACAGACGCCCGTACGCATCGTTGAGAAGGAGGACGACCGCGACGCCATGCGATTCTGGCTCGCCCAACCCCCCGAGGCCAGGATCAACGCCATGGAGTTTCTTAGACGGCAGGTTTATCTTGTTACGGGGAAGAAGACCCTTCCTCATCTTGTGCGCTCCATCCAATTGAGGGGCGAACACGCATGAGCGAGGTCAATCCTGACTTCTCCGATTTCGTTGTCGCGCTCAACCGGAATCACGTCGAATTCGTGATCGTGGGCGCCTTTTCCTTGGCTTTCCTGGGATATCCGAGAGCAACTGGCGACATCGATTTTTGGCTTAGACCGACCGCTTCCAACGCAGAGGCCGTTTTGCGGGCGCTCGAGGATTTCGGCTTCAAGTCTCTTGGTGTAACCAAAGACGATATACTTTCCGGCAAAGTCATTCAGCTGGGCTATCCCCCGGTTCGCATCGACCTGCTCACGCAGCTGGACGGCGTCACGGCGGAAGAAATTTGGGACAAACGTCAAAAAGGACCGTTCGGCGAGCATGCCGTCTTCTACCTCGATAAGGGCACTTTCCTGAAGAACAAGCGCGCGGCGGGCCGCTCGAAAGACCTTGTCGATCTGGAACTCTTCGATAAGCCGCCGAAACCCAAGAGAAGCAAACCATGAAATTTTGGTTTCACACGTTCGGCTGCCGGGTCAACCAGTACGAGACCCAGGCCCTTCGCGAGCGGATGCTCGCGGACCCCTCGGTCGAATCTTCCCCCGACTGGGAGTCGGCCGACGTCTGCGTCGTGAACTCCTGCACGGTCACCGCCGAGGCGGACAAGGACGCCCTGCGCCTCGTCCGCCGCATCAGCCGCCGCAACCCGCGGGCCCGGCTCGTGGTGACAGGGTGCCTGGCGGACCGCGACCGGCGGGTCCTGGCCGAGGCTGCGCCGGACGCTCTTGTGGTCGGCAATGGGGACAAAGAGAGCATCGCGGCGCTCCTGGGGCTGGGGAGCGGGCCGGCCGCGGGTCACGTCTCGGGATTGGCCGGCAGGTCCCGGGCCCTGGTCAAGGTCCAGGACGGCTGCGACGGAGCCTGTTCCTATTGCGTGGTGCCCGGGGTGCGCCGGGTCTTCTCTTCCAAGCCCCTGGCTGAACTCGAGGCCGAGGTCTCGGGCCTGGTCCGGGCCGGGCACGCCGAGATCACTCTCTGCGGCATCAGGCTCGGCCGCTACTCGAGCGCGGACCGCTCCGGCCGGGTCGTGGACCTGGCTGCCGCGCTCGAATCCCTCGTCCGCCTGCCCGCGCCCGGCGAGTTCCGGCTGAGGCTCTCGTCCCTGGAGATCGCGGAGCTCTCGGACCGGCTCATCGAGGCCCTGGCCGGTTCCAGCGGCCAGGTGTGCCCGTCCTTCCACCTGCCCCTGCAGTCCGGTTCGGACGCGGTCCTGCGGCGCATGAACCGCCCCTACGACACCGCCTTTTTCTCCGGCAGGCTCGCGGCCTTGCGGCGCCGCCTGCCCGGGGCCGCGGTGTTCACGGACGTCATGGCCGGGTTCCCGGGAGAGACCGAAGCCGAGTTCCGCGAGAGCCTCGCGTTCGTCAAGGCCGCGGGGCTGCGCGGCCTCCATGTCTTCCGCTACTCGCGCAGGCCCGGGACCTCCGCGGCCGCGATGCCCGGGCAGGTCCCAGCGGACACGGCCCTGCGGCGGGCGCGCCTCCTGCGGGACCTCGACGCCGATCTGCGGGCCCGGTTCGCGGCTGAGGCGGTCGGGACCGTGAAGCGGGTGGTCGCTGTCAAGGACGGAGTCCGAGCGCGGATACGGAAAGGGTGCCAGGCCCTGTCCGAGGATTTCCTGACCGTCGCCCTGGATCGCGACCCCGGGCCGGGCCTGCACCAGGCCCGCGTGACCTCTGCCCAGGGTCCGACGGCTTATGGGCATTGCGAAAGGCTGAAAAATACGATAAAATCTGTTTTTCCATGAGTGATTGCCTGTTCTGCAAGATCGTCAGCCGCCAGATCCCGGCCCAGATCGTCTTCGAAGACGATCTGGCGGTGGTTTTCAAGGACATCAATCCTCAGGCTCCGACCCATGTCCTCATCATCCCCAAGAAGCACCTGTCTTCGTTGGCCGACTCGGCCGACGACGACGCCGGTCTTCTGGGCCACCTGCAGCTCGTGGCCCGCAGGATCGCCAAGGAGCACGGCCTGACCAAGGGGTTCCGGGTGGTGACGAACAACGGACAGGGCGCCGGCCAGTCGGTGGACCATCTGCATTACCACCTGCTGGGCGGCAGGGCCATGACCTGGCCTCCGGGCTGAATTTGAAGGAATCAAACGCCGGGGCCGTCCCCGGCGGCAATCGAGGTGTTTAACAGTCCATGGTGTTCGTCAAACTTCGAGACGGGGAAAACGTAGAGGACGCGCTTCGGCGTTTCAAGCGTGAATGCGAACGGACCGGCATCCTGCGCGAGATCAAGCGCAGGGAGCACTACATGTCCCCGAGCATCAAGCGCAAGCTGAAGGCCGCCGAGGCCCGCAGGAAGATGCGCCGGATGAGGCGCCGCCGCCCGGTCTAGCAAAGCGGCCGCACCGCCGAGCAGCATCCCGCTGAATGATCTCTCCCGAGACCATCGAGGCCATCCGTTCTCGGATGGACATCGCGGAATTGGTCCGTGAATTCGTGCCGGGCTTGAAGAAGGCCGGTCGGGCCTGGTCCGCGCGTTGTCCGTTCCACCAGGAGCGCACGCCCTCGTTCACGGTGAGCCCCGAGCGGCAGACCTTCCACTGCTGGGGCTGCCATGAGCACGGCGACGTGTTCGCCTTTTTGATGAAGATCGAGGGACTCAGCTTTTACGAAGCAGCCGAGCGGCTCGCCCAGAGGACCGGGGTGGAGATCGCCAAGCGCTCCGAGTTCATGACGCCCGCGGACCAGGAGAGGCTTAGGATCCGCGAGGCCCTGGCCTGCGCGCGGGACTTCTATCACGGGGCCCTTCTCAAGGCGTCCGAGGCCGCCCCCGCGCGCGACTACCTGGTCAAGCGCGGGGTCTCGGCCGGGAGCATCGAGGCCTTCGGCCTCGGCTACGCCCCGCGCTCTTTCGACGCCTTCATCCAGGAGGCCAAGCGCAAGGGCTTCGGCGCGGACCTGCTGGTCGCGGCCGGCCTGGCCAAGACTCCCGAGGGCAAGAGCCTCCGGGACTTCTTCTACGGACGCCTGCTCTTCCCCATCAGCGACGCGAAGGGCCAGGTCACGGCCTTCGGCGGCCGGGCGCTCGACGACGCCATGCCCAAGTACCTGAACTCGCCCGAGACGCCCGTGTTCTCCAAGTCCCGTACGCTCTTCGGCCTTTTCCAGGCCCTGCCCGCGGTCCGCAAGTCCCGCCGGGTCCTGCTCATGGAAGGCTACATGGACGTCATCGCCTCCCACCAGTTCGGGGTGACCGAGGCCGTGGCTCCCTTGGGAACGGCCCTGACCGTGGAGCACGCCGCGGCCCTGGGCCGCTACGCCACCCACGCGGTCGTGGTCTTCGACGCGGACGCCGCAGGCCTCTCCGCCGCGGTGCGCGGGGCCGAGACGATCCTCCACGCGGGGCTCGACGTGCGCATCGCCACGGTCCCGGACGGCAAGGATCCGGACGAGCTCCTCCAGCGCTCCGGCGTCGAGCCGTTCAGGAGATGCCTCGCCGACGCCTGCGACCTGGTGGATTTCCGCACGACGCTTGCGCTCAAGGGCCGCAAGGCCGAACTGACCCCTCCGGAGAAGGCCGCGGTGGCCCGCGACATCCTGGGCACCATCGCCCAGTCCTCGGACGAGGTGCTCAAGGCCGAGTGGGTCCGGCGGCTCTCCCAGAGGCTCAAGACCGACGAGGGAGCGCTCCTGCGCCAGCTCCAGAAGGAACCTGGCGCCGGGAAGGCGCGTCCCTCGGCTCAGATCGACCGGCCCGCCCCTCGTTCCCAGGGGCCGGCCGGGAACTGGGGGCTCCCTCCGGCGGACCGGCAGATCCTGGCGCTCATCATGCGCCGGCCGGCTCTTTCCGCCGGGATCCGGGAGGCGGACTGGACCTCGGCGGCCGCGGCGCGGATCTGGCAGGCCCTGCGGGCGCTCGACGCTTCGGACACGGCGTGGACCTCGCGCCTCATGGCGGCGCTCTCGCCGGAGGACAAAGTCCTCGCCTCGGCCCTGCTGGTGGGGGAGAGCCCGTCGCGCGATCCGGAGGCGGATTTGGCGGCGATCCTGGGACGCCTGCGGCGCGAGAGGCGGCTCCGGGAGATCGAGCCACTCATGAAGGGGGACGGCCCCGTGGACGGGGCGATCGTGGAGGAGTACAGGAAGCTTTTGTCGGAACTTAAGGGCAGCAGGAAGTAGGATGCTAGCGGGAGATTGAAATGGCACTATCGGCAAGTCAGGCTCTGAAGAACCTCATCGACCTCGGCAAGGAGCACGGGTACCTCACCCTCGACCAGATCAGCAGGTCGTTGTCCATGTCCAACATGAAGTCGGACGACGTGGGCGTGCTGATGAACACGCTCGAGGACCTGGGCATCGAGGTCGTGGACCGCAAGGTCGCCAAGCCGGTCCAGGTCGCGGAGAGGGACCGGTTCACGGAAGAGTGGACCGCCTCGGCCGACATCTCCAACTCCATCAGGATGTACCTCTCCGAGATGGGGCGCGTGCCCCTGCTCAACCGCGAGGAGGAGGTGACCCTGGCCAGGAACGTGCGCGAGCGCGAGAAGGAGCTCCGGCTCCTCGTCCTCGAGTCCCCCGTCACCCGCCGCGAGATCCGCTCCTGGGAGACGCTCATCGCCCAGCAGGAGATGACCCCCAAGGAGCTCATGCCCCGCGGCCGCAAGACCGCCTCCGAGCTCTCGGGCATGCGCCGGCGCATGAAGGCGGTGTCGGACTTCATCGCGGCGTCCGAGAAGAAGATGGACGTGATGCGCAGGAAGCTCAAGAGCCCCAGTCTCCGGCCCATGCCGCGCCTCAAGCTCACCAAGGCGGTCGAGGCGCTCAACAAGGCCGTCATCGCCAAGATCGTGAGCCTCAACCTCAACCAGGACAAGATCAAGCGGCTCACCAACAAGATCAAGAACCTGGCCGGCAAGATCCGCGGCTTCCAGGACGAGCTCGAGCGCTACGAGCGCCGCTACGGGGCGACTTGCGAGGAGCTGCGGCATTACTACAACTCGGTCAAGCGCGGCCGCATGCGCGTCCAGGCCTTCAAGGTCAAGACCGGCTACACCCCCACGGCGGTGGAGGCGGCGCTTGAGAACATGGGGGACATCAAGGAACGTCTCGAGCGCATGGGCCACACCCTGCCCATCCCGATGGAGAAGTTCCTCGAGCTCGACGACAAGATCGTGACTTTGGAGGAGACCATCCTCACGGACAAGCTCAAGCTCATCAAGGCCAACCTGCGTCTGGTGGTCTCCATCGCCAAGAAGCACGTCAACTCCAACCTCGAGCTCTCGGACCTCATCCAGGAGGGGGGCCTGGGCCTCATGAAGGCCGTCGAGAAGTTCGAGTACAAGAGGGGCTTCAAATTCTCGACCTACGCCACCTGGTGGATACGGCAGTCCATCAACCGCGCCATCGCGGACCAGGCCCGCACCATCCGCATCCCGGTGCACATGAAGGAGCTCATCTCCAAGCTCAACAAGGTGTCCCGCCGCTACCGCCAGGAGTTCGGCCGGGACCCCAGCCTCGAGGAGTACACGCGCTGCCTGCACATCTCCATGGACAAGGTGAAGAACGTCCTGAAGATCATGCAGGAGCCCGTGTCGCTGGCGACCCCGATCGGCGAGGACGAGGACTCCTATCTCGAGGACTTCATCGAGGACAAGTCGTCGCTCGCGCCGACGCACACCGCGACCGCCTTCCTGCGCCGCTCCGAGGTCGAGAAGGTGCTCTCCACCCTGAGCGACCGCGAGGCCAAGATCATCAAGCTGCGCTTCGGCATCGACTCGGGCTATCCCCGCACCCTCGAGGAGGTGGGCCGCATCTTCCGCGTCACCCGCGAGCGCGTCCGGCAGATCGAGGCCAAGGCCATCCGCAAGCTGAGGCACCCGTCGCGCAGCAAGTGCCTGAGGGATTACCTGGAGTGAGCCGCGGGCGCCACGACTACCACCAGTTCCATCCGCCCCGCTACCGTCGGGGCCGGCCCCAGCTGTTGGACACGGCGGTCATCTCCTGCGCCGTCCTGCTGGTCGTCGCGGCCCTGTTCCTCGCCGCCAAGAGGTTCCTGGGCCGCGGGCCGGCCGCGCCGGCCCTGCCGCCGGCGCCGCCCCGCGAGGCCGCGGCCCCGCCGCTCGCGCCGGGCGCCGCCTCGCGCACGGAGCGGCCCCTGGACTCCATCCCGGCCATCGAGCTCGCCCGCACCGGCAAGCCCACGCGCAAGAAGGTCGAAGTCCCGGTCCCGAAGTAGGCTCCTCCCGCTATTGCTGGCGGCGCTTGAGCAGGTCCCGGATCGCCTCGGCCGCCGCGTCGCGGCCCCCCATCCCGAACGCCAGGGCGAGCGCCAGCCCCGCGGAGGCCAGGATGATCTGGACCGCGGATGAGATGAGGCGCGTCTCGATGCCGAGCTGCTCGAGGGAGGTGATGCCCGCGAACACCAGCACGGCCGCGTGGATCGCCTGCGCCATCTGGGTCCCGCCCGGGATGCTGTTGGCCTCGCTCGCGGACCGCACGACCTCGGAGAGGAAGCGCGCGAAGAGCAGGCCCCCGAAGAGGATGAGGACGCCGGCGAGGATGCGCGGCAGGAACAGGAGGAAGCGCTCGAGCATCTCCGAGACCGCGGTCATGTTGACCGCGTTGGCCGCGGACACGATGAAGATGAACAGCACGAACCAGTAGATCAGGAAGCAGATCCCGTAGGTCGGGGACTTGCCCATGCCGAGCCGGGTGAGGACCTCGTTGATCCCGACGCGGCTCGTGTGCTCGTCGAGGCGCGCCCGCGAGAGGACCCCCTCGGCGAGCGTGCGCAGGGCCCGGGCCGTGAACATGCCGGCCAGGAGCAGGAGGAAGGCCGCGAACAGGTTCGGGATATAGGATGCCATCCGGTGGATGGTGGTCAGGAAAGGGTCGAGCATCGCGTGATAGATGTCGGTCTTCATGCGCGGCATCCTAGCATATTGGGCCGCGCGGGGGCATCTCCGTCGGAGACGCTCCGCGCGTTCTTTGACGCTCCTGTGACTTTAGTATGTGACTTAAATCACTATTGACGCGCAATAGGTTCATTAGTAGACTCTCTATTAAGAGAAATCCGGCAAGCCGTTTGCCTGGGAACTGTGAGCGCCGAGAACACACGACCTAGCCGTCCATCATTTGGAAAAACCATGCGCCTAATCGCTATCCTCTCCTTTGCCGTACTATTCTCGTCTCCCGTGCGCGCTGCGGTGACGCTGTCGCAGTCGAGCGGGAAGATCTACTACCTCAAGGCGGGCACGACCGTCTGGGCGCAGATCGCGGCGGGCCACATGCTCCTGCCAGGAGACCGCGTCCGCGCGGACTCGGGCGCGAAGGCGACCGTGGTCTTCGACGACGCCTCCCGCATCGAGATCGGCTCCAACGCCTCCTTCACCCTGCAGGGAGCGAGACCCGAGGAGACCACGGTGCAGTTCTCCATCGGCCGCCTGCGCGCGTGGGTGTCCAAGCGGGTGGGCCAGCGGTTCACGGTCAAGACCCCGACGGCCGTGTGCTCGGTGCGCGGCACGGAGTTCGCGGTCGAGGTCAACCCGGCCGGCAACACGCGGGTCGAGATGTTCGAGGGCATGCTGGCCGTGGCGGACAACCGGGGCAACGAGGTCCTGCTCAAGGACGGCCAGCAGCTCGACGTGACCGGCAAGGGCCTCGGGGCCGTGGAGGGCCAGGGCGCGGCGCCCTCGGGCGCGGACGCGCGCCGCGAGGCGGCCAAGCGCGAGGTGGGGCTGGACATGTCTAAGGAGGAGGTCCAGGCCGCGGCGGCCCTCGAGGCCAAGGCCGCCATCTACGAGCAGGGCAAGGCCATCATCGACGTCAACGGCCGCCGGGTGCGCATCGAGGAGTACATCGTGCGCTCCAGGCCCGATGAGTTCAAGCTCGTGGTCTTGAACTCCCGCGTGGACCGGTTCGACTACTTCTACTACCGGGGGACCTTCAATAAGGCCCTGCCTGACGACATCTCCGTCGCCCTGCGCCAGCTCCCCGGCTGCGTGGGCGCCGCGTGCGACTACTATCTGACGGGCTACGACACCGGCCGGTCCAACACCCAGGACCGGATGCAGGAGACGGCGGGCGGCGGGCACATGGTCGACGTCAATAACAACCTGGTGGCGGGTGACCGGGTGGAGGCCGCCTTCGACCCGGGCACGGACCAGTTCGTCCAGCTCAGCGTCCCCAACCCCGGCGGGGTGGGCAACCAGTCCTTCTACCAGACCCTGTTCAACAGCAACATCCTGACCTTCAACGGGGTGCAGCACGGGGGCTGGACCGCGTCCGGCGCCGCGCCCGCCGCCTGCGTGGCGCCTCTGTGCTACGCGCCCGGCTCGGCGCTCGCTTCCTACGCGTCGAACACCACGACGCACATCACGAACTTCGCCGGGGCCACGGCCACGACGCTCAAGTACGAGCCCGTGTGCGGGCCTCCGAACTGCACTTATAAGGAATCCGGCGTCATGCACGAGGTCTTCTACGCCGAGTCCGCTGACGGCAAGACCTGGGAGAAGTACGACAACTACATCATCTCGGACGAGGGCAAGGTCGCCACGATGTCGGACTTCGCCAACATCAACACCGGGACCGAATACAAGAAGACCTTGCTGAACTGGAACTACCAGACCATCGTGACGGCCTCGGAGTTCGGGGGCCGCAAGATCGACCTCGCGGTCGAGCCCAAGATCTTCATCCAGTCCGGCCTCATCCCGTGACATGAGAGAACAGACCATGAGAAAGACGCTGCTCGCGGCCGTTGTCCTGGCCGCCACGGCCTGGACGCTGGGCCCCGCCCCGGCGTGCGCCGTCGAATACATCCCCGTCTACAAGGCTTCCCTCTTCGGCGGGCAGTACTTCCTGAAGGGGACCAACGCCAACGTCAACGCCAACGGCTCGCTCAACGTCGCTCCGGTCCTCCAGTTCAACGACCGCTGGTCTCTCATCCCCCACTACTGGTTCAACTACCAGGGCACCAAGGGCGTGGGCGACGGCGTGGGCTCAGGGACCCTCTTCCAGCAGCAGATGGACCACCGGATCTCGGCCACCCCGATCTACAACCCGGCCGAGACCGATTGGAAGCTCAAGCTCCCCGTCTCCTACCGCCGCAGCTTCCTGAAGGAGACTTTGGATGAGACCTGGGGCTACGGCCTCTTCGACTACGAGAAGGTCTCCATCGGCGTCGAAGCCGAGAACGTCTACAACGACCCCTTCTCCTACCGCATCGGGTTCGACGCCTATAGGGTCCTCTTCCCGAACTACTCCTCGCTCGAGTCCCAGAACCAGGTCGACCCCTCGGGCAACCCCTTGAACCGCGAGCTCACCAGCAAGAGCGTGCTCGACACCTGGAACTTCCAGCTGACCATGGCCGGGAGCAGGCCCTTCCCGTACGACGACCCCGTGATCTCCCTGCACGCGACCGCCAGCACCCTCTATCAGAGCTTCAACGACCAGCGCCTCGTCAACCGCCAGGGCCAGTACAACGCCACCAAGCCGTACGGCAGGCAGGACTTCCAGCAGAACCTTTCCGTGGCCGTGGGCTACCCCAGGCCCCTGAAGCTCGGCTCCCGCGACTTCCGGCTCGGCTACATGTTCAGCTTCAACGCCTCCTACAACGGCTCGAACCAGAACTCCTTCGACGCGGCCCGCACCATGTTCATCTACGACGCCTACAGCTACTACAGCCTGGGCGGGGGCCCCAGCTGGAACATCGCGTGGGGGGACAAGAAGCGGCCCGCGAGCGTGAACCTCTCTTTCCTTTATAGCCACCAGGTATACACCGGCCGGCTCGCGCAGAACACCGACGGCCTTTACCTCGGCAGCAACCAGTGGCAGGACCGCTACACCCTGGGCATGTCCAACTCCTACCCCATTGCCAAGAACTTCAACCTGATCGCGAAAGCGAACTTCCTGTGGGCCACCTCCAACCAGGCCTACGAGAAGACCTACCTTTATAGTTACCGGACCGCGAACTACATGATGGGTTTCGCCTATGAGTATTAGCCTGGATTATCGGCCCCTACTGGAGAAGTTCCGGGAACTCCTCGCCAAGAGGCTGGGGGACTCGTTGGTCTCGATAATACTGTACGGTTCCGTGGCCAGGGGCGACTCCGGGCCGGACAGCGACTTGGACATTCTCGTTGTCGTGGAGGACGCTGATGCGGATGCCGCAAATGCGGTCCTCGACGCCAAGTTGGGGTTGGAGAGAGACCCTGTTTGCGCTCCCTACAGGGATCCCAAGTTCGGGACCATCCCGGTCCTGAGCTGCCTGACGCTGACAAGGTCGCAGGCCGGCCAGAACCGGTGGCTCTATTTGGACATGACCGAGGAGGCTGTCTTTCTCTTCGACAGGGACGATTTCTTCAAGAAACGGCTGGGAATGGTGAAGGCCGGCATGGAAAGGCTCGGATCCCGGAAGGAAACCATGCCGGATGGATCGTGGTATTGGGACCTGAAGCCCGACCTGCGGGCCGGCGAGGTCTTCGAGCTGTGACCAATCACGACGCCGCAATAGCCTTATGGGAGAAGGCGCTCCATATTCGAAAGGCGGATGCCTCGGCGGCCATGCAGAAGGGGGACTTCAACCTCTGCATCCGCAGGGCCCAGGAGGCGGTCGAGTTGGCGTTGAAAGCCGCTCTGCGTTTCCTCGGTTTCGACTATCCCAAGCATCACGACGTGGGGGACTTGTTCCGCAAGGCGTGCCGGGAGCGGAAGATCGTTGTTTCCGACGATGCGTTGGAACGCGTCCGGACCATCTCATCCGAGTTGTCAAACATGAGGGCGCCGGCTTTCTACCTCGAGGAAGTTTACGCGCGGGATGATGCCGTCAAGTCTTTGGAGGGCGCCGATTTCGTGCTGGAGACCGTCAAATCGGTGATGCGCGTATGAGTATTGAGGGAACCAGGTCGGTCATGAGGCATATGAGAAAGATACTGAGAGCGTCTCTCGCAATCTCCCTGCTGGCGTCGGCTTCCTCTGCCTGGGCCGCAACAAGCCAGGTCACGAGCCCCTCGGCCCAGACCGGTGTTTTCAACGGTTCGATCAAGCTCACCTGGACCTGGCCTGATGCCTTGGCTATTGGAAGCACTTTCTACGTGCAGTACGCGACCTTTTCAGCCGGAGTGGTCTGGAACCCTGCCAATGCCCAGATCGTGCGCTCCACCGGACCGGTGGCGGCCAGCGACGGCGCCGCCTTCATCGTGGGAGGCCTGGACACGGGCCGTGACGGCTCCGACGGGAGCATCACCCCGACCTACTACTTTAGGGTCTTCGCCCAGGCGTTCGGCGATACCGTGTCCCCGCCCTCGAATGAAGTGAACCAGGTGCCCATGGCGCCGGGCTTCCTTTCGACCGCCACCTGGGTCAATTTCGGAGCTCCGGGGACTCCGGGCGGAGGGTGGCTCCAGACCGTCAACGGGCCGGTCAACGGCAGCGACATCGGCTATGCCATCGCGCATGACAATACCGCGAGCGACGTCTACGTGGCAGGCATCTTCAGGGGCTCGGCCGGCAATGACGACATCTTCGTGCGGAGATACGGCCCGAACGGCGATACGAAATGGACCAAGTACTACAACAGCCCTGGCAACGGCAATGATGTGGCCCGCAGGATCTGGGTCGGCTACGGCCAGGTGTACGTCGTAGGCACCGCGAACCGCTCGGATATCGGGCATGACGACGACCTCCTGCTGATCAATTACAGCACCGCGGGCGTGCTCCAGTGGACCACGACCTACAACAGCCCGGACAACCTTGCGGACCGGGGCAACGGCGTGGACGTGGACGGCGTAGGAATCTATGTCGCCGGCCTGGAGACCCGTTCCGCGGGCGGGGTGAACGTCCTGGCCCAGCGCTACAACTTCGACGGCAGCCTGGCGTGGACCCAGACCTACGACAGCGGCGGCAGCGACTACGCCAATCAGGTGAAGAGCGACGGGGTGAATGTCTACGTCCTCGGCGAGGCTTACGGCGGCCCGGTCAACGGCCAGGACCTCTGGCTGCGCAAGTACAGCATCGCGGGCGTCATGCAGTGGACCACGACCTACAACTCTCCCAACAACCTCACCGACCGCGGCATGGGCCTGGCTGGGGGGGAGTTCAACGATATCTACGTTTCCGGAGACCAATACGTGGACGGGTCCGGCAACTCCGACGCCCTTCTGCAGAAGTACGACAGGACGAACGCCCAACTGGCCTGGCAGAAGACCGTGGCCTCTGCCGGAGGGAGGCGTACCTGGCACGATGTCGCGCTCGACCCAGGCGGGCTCGGGGTCTACGTGGCCGGCCGCGAGGGCCCGAGCGCCAACACCGACATCGTGGTCAAGAAGTACGACAACACCGGCCTGGAACAATGGACCACGTCTTATGCGGGCCCCAACAGCGGCATCGACGAAGGGGTCGGCATCCACGTCTCCAAGTCGAGCAACGTCTACGTGACGGGCTACGAGCGCAGGTCCATCGGCCAGCTCGACGACGTCTGGGTCAGGAGATATAATTACGACGCCTTCCAGGGCGGGAGCGCGGGCACGACCAAGATCTGGAACGGCGCCAACGGCGGCTTGGCGTCGCTTGGAACCAACTGGTTCGACGGCTTCCCGCCGCAGAACGGGGACTACGTGGTCTTCGGTGCCACCAACCCGCTCAATGCCTGCGATTGGGACCTCGCCGTCACCTTGAGCTCCGTCACCTTCAAGGTGGAGTATTCCACCATCGTCAAGTTCAGCAACGCCGTCACGGTCAGCGGCCCTTTCGAGTTGCTCGCCCCCAACGCCACGGCGTACTTCTATCCCAACGCCAACAACGCCCACGTCTTGAACGGCCCCGTCACGGTCGCGACCGGCGTGTTCCGGGTGGACGGCGCCACGGTCGTGGCCGTGGGCACCATGACGGTCAAGGCCGGCTTCCTCCAACTCGGCACCAATGCCCTGTTCAAGGCCGGCAAGGTTGCCGGTTGGTCGTCGAGCGCCTTCCTGATGGAAGACCAGATCAAGACCGGGCCTCCCATCGTGACCAGCACCTCCACGGCGAACGTGCTCTATTTCAACGTGGACGGCAGGGTGGACATCTCGAGCGGCATCTTCCAGCGCCTCTCCTCCACCGGCGTGGTGATGGGCAACACCGTCAGCATCGTGAGCTTCTCGAGCGTCACCTTCGCCGGCCCCCTCTTGTCCGGCACGACCGCCATCAACTTCGACATGGGGACTCCATTCATCACCTCGACCTTCACCAATGTCAACTTCGCCGACTCCAACATCGCGGTGAACGTGCGGGCCGACCTGCTCAACACCAACTCCCGCATCACCATGCGCGACGCCAAGGGCCCGCAGGCAGGCGAGGCGTTCGATAATGACCCGGCAGGGTTCCCTGATGTGGTCGAGTGGCCGACCGCGACAGGCGGGGCCGCGGCTCCGTCCGGCCTGACCGCGGTCGCGGCCCCAGGAGTCGGGACGGTCGGGCTTCAGTGGCAGTGGAATGAGGCTCTCTCGGCGGGTGCTTCCTTCTATATCCAGTATTCGACGAACCCGTCCACTTCCTGGGATGTTTCCAAGGCCCAGGTCATGATCACGACCGGCCCGGTCTCGCTCGCGCCCAACGGCGCGTATGTGCGCGTGGGCGGCCTCGACACGGGCCGCAACGGGGGGGACGTCGATATATCCCCGGTCTATTATTTCCGCGTTTTCGTTAGGCGCGTGACGGGCGAGCTTTCCCCGTCCTCCAATCAGGCATCTCTGGCCGGGACGCCTGCCCCTCCTGGTACCACGAACTTCACTCCGAAGGGCGCCCAGGGCACACCGGGTGGCGGTTGGCTCTCCGAGCTCGCGGGTCCTTCGGTCGGGCCGAGCATGGCGTATGCGGTCGGCGAAGGTCCCGGCGGCGAAGTCTATGTCACGGGCGGGCTCCAGACATCCGGTCCGCTCGTCATGTTCCTGAGGAAATTCGACTCAGCCGGCGCGCTGCAGTGGACGCGGTACTTCAATGGGGTATCCTCGACCACGGTCTTGACCGAGGGCCGGGCTCTGAAAGCGGGGGGGGACGAGATCCTCGTGGCCGGCAGGACCATCCGTGACACCGGACTTCCTGAGGATGCCATCCTTCTCAAGTACCTTTCGAACGGCCTGCTGCAGTGGGCCACGACCTACCAAGGAGCTTCGGGCGGAAACGACAATTTCCTCGGGGTCACGGCGGACGACTCCTATATCTATGCCGCTGGGTACGAATTCTTCTCGGTGGGTGATGAGAACGGATTGGTGAGGAAGTACAGTCCCGACGGATTGTACGCTTTTTGGACGACCACGTACAATAACAGTCCCACCAATGGTCCGGATCGGTACACCGGGATCACCCTTGCTGGGGGAAACTTGTTCGCGACCGGGTTCAAGACCGTGGGAGGAGGCAAAACCGACCTCATCTTGCACAAGTACGACACCTCGGCCAACCTTTTCTGGAGAAGGGCCTATGACGGGCCCACCGCTGACGATGACGCCGGCTACGGCATCGTCAACGACGGGACGAATGTCTACGTGGTGGGAACGAGCTCCCACGGCAACCAGAGCAACAATGCCGTCATGTTCAAGTACGATTCCAGCGGCAACAACGTCTGGATAAGCACCTTCAACGGGGCCTTGAACAGGGACGACTCCGGCTTGGCTGCGGCGGTGGCCAACGGGGGGCTCTATGCGGTGGGCTTCGAGTCCGCTGCGGCCCAGTCGAACAACGCCTGGGTCGCCAAGTACGACCTCAACGGCCTCCAGCAGTGGGTCACGGGATACAATTACCTGGATTTCATCGATGACGGGCGGGGGGTGTTCGTCGATTCCTCGGGCGACATGTTCGTCGCCGGCGCGGAACAGACCAACTCCGGCACGAGCTGGTACAAGGCGTTCGTCCGCAAGTACAACGCAGACGCATTCGGCGGCGGGTCGGGCGGGCTGACCCAGGTGCGCGTGAACGGCGTGGTCCTCGGGCAGGCCACCCTGGGCGCCAACTCCAACAACAAGCTCCTCATGGGAGCCACGATCTGGTCCGAGGGCGGCAGCGTGACCATGAGTTCCATCACGGTGAGCATGCTGGGCACCGCGCCCGCGACCCAGCTCACGGCCAAAGTCATCAAGGACTTGAACGGCAACGGGGCCTTCGAATCCGGGTCCGAGCCGATCCTGAGCACCATGGTCTTCGCGGCAGGCTCGCCTCCCAAGGCCGCGCTCTGGCTCAGCCCCAGCCAGACCATCACCGGCACTTCACAGTACTACCTTCTGAGCGTGAGCCTGTCGAGCGTGGCCGTGGGCAAGACCGTGGAGTTTTCCATCGAGTCCCCCGGCGACCTCACGGCCTCGGGCGGGGACATGGTCGGAGCCTTCCCCTTGGAATCAGGGCCGCGGCCGGTCTGGGGAGAGGTCTTCGCAAAACCCTCCAACGGGGTTGTCCCATACACTGAACCCGCGGTGGGCAGCATGGGCGGATTGGACACCGGGTTCTACCTCAACGCGGGCCAGCAGGTGCTCGTCGAGACCGACCCGACGATCTTTTGGGACTCCGGGGCGGGGAACACCACCTCGACCGGCAACGTGGGCGGAGCGTGCGGCACCTGCGTGGTTTCGAGCACGAACTCGGGACGGCTGATCTACCGCGTGGGCGGCGGCAGTTGGGCCCCCGTGCCCTGGACCTCATCGACGCTCACGGTCACGGGCGGCGGCAACCTCATCCTCGGGATGAACGACATCCCAGGCAGCTACGGGGACAACACCGGGAAGCTCTCGCTCAACTTCACGATACTGACCTCGACCGCGGCCAAGGTCTGGGTCGGCGGCACGGCGGGCTATCTTAACAAGGCCAACCTGGACTCCAACTGGGCCGGGGGCAAGAAGCCCTACGAGGGCGAGACGGTCTGGCTGGACAACTCGGCTTATGACTGCGACTGGGACATCCCGAACATCACGCTCGGCATGCTTGCCATGACCACGGGCTATTCCCACTCCCTCAATATCGTGCAGGCCGCGGGCCTGCCCAATACCCTGTTCGTTTCGAGCAGCGCGACCATCGGCAGGGGGACCCTGGACCTGCAGTGGAACACCATGGAGGTCCAGGGAAACATGGTGGTGCACAGCAGCGCCACCCTTGACCTGGCCCAGGGCACGCTGAGGCTCAAATATTTCGACATCAAGGACGCGGCCTTTCTTGTGACCAACGTGGCCAACCAGGCGAGGATGGAGAACCTCACCAATGGGCCGTACTGGGAGTTCCACATCCGGGGCGCCACGGTGACGGTCAACAACACCGCGGGCTTGAAGGTGCGCAACTCGGCCGGCATCCATCTCAGCGGCAAAGCCCACGTCAATTCCTTCAACCGGGTCGGGGTCGAGTACGATGTCCCCACCTCCACGCCGGGACTGGGATTCTATGACAACACTGTTGTCACGAGGGAATTCTACGACTGGTACTTTGACAACAACCTGCAGACCAACGTGGACGCGACCCGGCCTCCTGCCGGCTCGGTCTTCACCTTCTACAACTCCACGGGAGCCAAATTCGGGACCCCGTTCGAGGCTGACCCGAACAGCCTGGTCTTCTGGAGCCCGGACGGCGGCGGGACCGCGGGGACCATCAGCGGCAGGCTCGACTACGCCGGAGCCGCCTCCGGCGATTACCAGCTCCGCGTCACCACCGTGTCCACCGGCATCATGGGCGCCGGGCAGGTCGTCGCCATCTCTTCGGGCGCCGTGGGCTACACGCTCTCGAACCTGCCGACTCCGGCGACCTACTACGTGTTCGGCTTCAAGAGCTCGGGCACCGAGCCATGGAACGACCAGCCTCGCGGAGGCGTGGGCAATCCCGGCGCGTGGCGCTCGCAAGCCCTGTTCCTGGCCAGCGGCGCGTCGCTCACGAACAAGGACATCACGATCCAGGATTGGGGCACCGTGTCCGGCAACATCACGCTGAACACGAGCCAGACCGGGTCCCTGCGCATCCACGCCTGGAGGGGGACCGATCCTCCTTGCGGGAACTGCACTCGGGAAGCCGCATGGTACGCCAATGACGCGGGCGGATCTTACTCCTTCTACGCGCCCCCGGCGTCCGACTACACCATCATCGCGTTCAAGGACGTGGACAACGACGACGTCACGGACGCCTTCGAGGCGGTCGGCTCCTCGGCCGTGATCGAGGTGGCCTCCCTCGCGACGCACAGCGGCACGGACATCACGGTCTCCGGCGGAGGCTACGCTCCGGGAGGCGTGGTCTACCTCAGCACGCACGCCATGCAGGACGCGGGCGTCATCGGGCATTCGGGCTCCTATCCTTTGGCCCGGCTCAAGCTCTATTCCTACGGAGCGGATTCCACCCTCAACGGCATCAAGCTCGAGTACGCGGGAGAGAGGCCGGCGGGTTCCTTCGAGATGTCGGTGTACGAGGACTCCAACGCTAACGGCCTCCTGGACACCGCCAACGACAACTACAAGGGCATGTACATGGCCACGGCCGGCCAGCCTTCTTCCGGCACGGTGCAGTTCTACCAGTCGGACTCCATCGTGTCCGGGAGCACGCGCACCTACTTCCTGGCCGTCAACCTCTACAGCCAATTCGTCTCCTCTGCCGGCATCCGCATCAGCACGTCCGCCAACTTCGCGCTGGGCGCGGGCGAGATGGCCGGCCAGGCCGGCCTCTATCCCGTGGTGAGCACGGCCGGGGTGCGCTTCGCCGTGCCCTCGATGTCCTACGCCTACGCGAACAACTCGGGCGGCGCCAATACCTACTTCCGCGTGGACGAGGGCCAGGCTCTCCACATCGAGGCTTTGGGCTTGTGGCGGTACGCCTCAGCGGCCGGCCAGGTGGGGCCCGGCGGCCTTGCCTCCAGCACGGGCCAGTACACCATCCTCCCCTCGGCCAATGTGGGCGAACTCATCGGCCGCATCCAGGACCCGAGCGGCGGGTCGAGCCCCTGGTTCCGGGTGGGAACGAGCACGGATTTCGCCTCCAGCGCCTACACCGGCGACCTCGTGCTCGCCATGAACGACTACGTGGACAGCTTTTACGACAACTCGGGCGACTTGTTCGCCGGGTTCCAGATCTCAGGCTCCACCGTGGGCTCACTCAGCGGCACGGTGTACTACGCGGGCGGTCAGGGGAACAGCATCACCGTGACCCTCTACAACTTCACGACCGAGGTCTCCGTCGCCAGCACTTCGGTCCGCAGCCTGGCCATCAGCGGCGTCGGCGCTCCCACGAGCTACCCCTACTCCTTCAGCGGACTGCCCCCGGGCTGGTACGGCGTCAAGGCTCAGCACGACAACGCCAGCTACACGGATCATGTCGGTTACAGCGGGAACAAGGCTTACGTCGCCAAGGGGGGAAACTCCTACCTCGACGTCAACATGGCCCTGGGCCTCGGCGACATCGGCGGGAGCCTGAGCTATTCAGGCAACCAGAACTTCGGCAACTTCCTCGTGGTCGCGGCCACGCAGACCGACCTCGGCCATGCGGTGGTCTTCGGGTCCGCGGCTGTCACGGCAGCCGGGCCTTACACTGTCGCCAACCTGCCTGCCCCGGCCACCTATTACCTCTTCGCCATCCGCGACGGCAATAATAACGAAGACCTCGACGGCCCCGAGCCTTTCGGCTACTACGACGGCGGGGTCAACCAGTCCTCCTCTCCGATCAGCCGGATGGGTCAAGCCCTGGCCCCGGTCTGGGTGAACGCGGCCGGAAGCGTGTCCGGCAAGAACATCACCCTCAGGGACAAGGGCGCCATCAACGGCTTTGTCACGGTCTCCTCGGCCGTGACCTCAGGCACGATCTACGTGTTCGCGGGCCGGGGACCTGCCGGCGCGCCCGAGACCGTGGTGGAGAACATGGCTGAGATGCAGATATGGCCTCCTGTCCCCGAAGCCGGCCTTTTCTACGACATCGGCATGCTCAGGCCCGGCAAGGACTACAGCATCTGGGGCTTCCTGGACCAGAACAACAACAAGTACGCGGACGGCAGCGAGCCCTTCTTCCAGACTTTCAGCTCCGACACCGTGATCTCCTCCGGCTCCTATGCGAGCTTCAGCTTCGGCTTGAGCCAGCCCATGGCTCCTCCGGCTGTCCCCAACTTCATGGCCCAATCGGACACCCCGGATTCCGCGATGTTCACCTGGAACCCGGTCCAGGGCGCGACCCAGTACGAATTGCGCACGCTCGGCGGCGTCTGGCGCGCCACTCTGACGCCGCCCACGACTTCCTACCAGCACACGGGTCTCGGGCCCAACCAGCAATCCGACATCCGCCGCATCGTGGCCATCAATCCCGTGGGCACTGGCCCGGCCGTGGACCTGGCCTCGTATCGGTACTCGCTGGCCTCCCTGCCCACGGGTCTCAATATGCTCAGCGTCTACCAGAGCAGCGCCACGCTCGGTTGGAGCCGCAACGGCAGTCCTGTGGGCACACAGTACGAGATCCACCGCGCCACGGCCCTGCCGGACGAGGTCTCTCCCGCCCAGTTCGTGCTAGCGGGCACCACGACCCTGGCGAACTTCACGGACATGGGTCTGACTCCCAGCGCCACCTACTTCTGGCGGCTCTACAGCAGGAACAGCCACGGCAACTACACGGGCCCCACAGCCTCAGTGAGCACCTCGGCCCTGCCCAGCCAGGCCGCGTTCTCGATCGCGGGCACGGTCAACTATTTCGGCTCCCAGCCCGGGGCGATCTACATGGAGGCCAACATCGCGTCGTCTTTTGCCGCGCCCCAAGCCGGTAGGATCATGATGCCCAAGGTCAATTCACAGCCGTACTTCATCCCCCTGCCCTCCGGCGCCAATCACTACGTCCGCGCCTACGTGGACGCCAACGGTGACGGAGCCCTCAGCCTCGGCGAGGACTTGGGCTACTTCAACGGGACCACGCCGAGCGCCATCGCTGTCCCTGCAACGGGCAAGAATTTCTCCATACAGATCGACACCGTGCCTCCCTCCTACCCGGCCGGACTCGCGGCCACGGCAGGCATCAACCAGGCTGCGCTGGCCTGGGGACGGCCGACCAAGAACGCGGACGGCTCTACTCTCTACGACCTCTACGGGTTCCGCGTGGAGCGCTCCAGCGGCACCTTGGGCGCTGTCTTCGAGGACCTGACCCCGACCCTGCTTTCCAGCGCGACCTTGACGTTCACGGACTTGAGCCCCCTGTCGGGCCTGCAGAACCAGTACCGCGTGCGCGCCTTGGACTGGGGCCTCAATATCTCCTCCGCGACCCCGCCGGTCGCGGTGACCCCGAGCCAGGGCGGCAGCA
The DNA here is from genome assembly GCA_016234805.1 of Elusimicrobiota bacterium. Taxonomy (GTDB): domain Bacteria; phylum Elusimicrobiota; class Elusimicrobia; order UBA1565; family UBA9628; genus JACQWX01. Next base: position 22,918 of record JACRNU010000082.1, on the reverse strand, counting down.
TCAGCGGTTTCATGAGCACCCACACCGCGACCACGGCGGGCGTGTTCCGCATGCGCTTGTCCACGCGGCCGGAGGCCGGCATCAACTTCTGGACGGCTGAGCGCGGACTCGTGACCCAGAGCTCGTACAGCTTCACGGGTCTCTCGACCGGCACTTACTATGTCCGGGCGTTCCGGGACGTCAACGGGAACAACATCGCCGAACCACGGGACGAGCCCACGGGGGCCTTCGGCGGCATCAACACCGCCTATCCCGTCTATCTCTTCAGCGGCAATTCCGTGCCTGGCGCCAACATCGCGGTCTGCGACCGCGTGTACCTGATCATGACCTCCACGGGCGCGTCCAAGACCGGCATGGCGCTCGCGGCCAATGACTGCCCGGCTCAGGACAAGGGCCCGGGCTACACCACGGACCTCTACGCCATCAGGGTGGGCGGAGGCTCGGTCGGGTCCGTGGGCGTGGGCACCGAGGTCGAGATCAGGCTCAACGCCCCGACCTATGAGGAAGAAGTCGTGGTCATAGACCCGAACGGCGGAGTCGCTGCGAGGAGCAACGACCCCAACGGCGTCATGGTCCGGCTCCTGCTGAACACCACCGGGACCTACCTCATCGAGTCCACCTCGTTCGGTCCCGGACAGACCGGCAATTACGACCTCTGGGTGGACCAGCGGCGCTTCAGCGGGAACATCAACGGGACCGTGAGCTACACGGGCGCGGGCCGGGTCATGGTTCAGCTCTTCAACAGCCCTGATGAGCGCGCGTTCCCCATACAGACCCAGGACTGGGTCGCCAACGGCGGCGCCTACGCCTTCACGGGCCTGAGCGACGGGACGTATTATGTGCGCGGGTTCAAGGACGTCAATATGTCCAGCGCCACGGACACGGGCGAGCCTGTGGGCGCCTTCGGCCCTGTCAACGCTCCGACCGCCATCACCATCACGGGCGGCGTGTCCAGCCTGGCGGGCGCTCCCGCGAACGTGAGCATCGCCCTGCCCATGGTGGGCGCGGTGGACGGCTCGGTCCTCTACACGGGCAGCCAATCCGGCTGGCTTGTGATCGAGGCGGGCAAGGAGATCTGCCCGAACTGCCGCGAGATCGACGTGGTCAGGCGTTCGTCCATCTCCATCACCGGGGCGAGCAACACTCCCTACATGTTGGATTTCCTGGCTCCTTCCACGAGCTATGTGGTGCGCTCCTTCGTGGACTCCAACGGCAACTTCTCGCCCGACATCATGGAGGCCGTGGCCTCTTCCAAGCCGGTCAACGCGGTCGCAAACTCCACGACCTCCATCTATCTCGAGCTCATCGATCCGGGCGCGGGCGTGTCGGGTGACGCGAGCTTCCAAGGGACCATCGACACGAATTCGGTCAGCGGACTCTCCACCAGCACGATCTTCGTGGGCTGGAGCCGCAACCAGAGCATGCAGCCCCTGGAATACACGATGACCATCGTGCCCTCGGTCTGGCCCATCACCTATGCCAAGACCGGGATTTATGGAGGCTCCACCTATTACTTGGCGGCCTTCATGGACATCAACAATAATCAGAACCCCGACGACAGGGAGGGGGAGCCCGTGGGCTGGGGCGCGCCCGAAGGGTATGCCGGCATCCCGCCGGATCCCCAGCAGATATGGACGCCCTTGAGCGGCGTGACCACCGGGAACATCGTGCTGACCGAGCCTCCCAACGGCAAGGTCTCGGGATTCGTGTCCGTGTCGAGCTCTCTCATGCCTTCGGCCCCTCTCATGGTCGAGGCCTGGCTGCCGGGATCCACCGGCCAGGGCAGCGGCAACCGGATGCAGATCACGCGGCTGGCCAACACCACCTACTACGCCTACGCGCTGGGCAACCTCAGCGCCTCGACCGGAGTCTTCCAGGTGAAGGGCTGGCTCGACTCCAACCTCAACCGGTTCATCGACTCCGGCGAACCCCTGGGCCAGGTCTTCAATGTGGCCGTCACTTCCCAAGCCGGCGGGAGCCCTGCTCCCACCACGGTGAGCTTCAACGTGTTCCAAGCCGGGTCCATGGGCTCGGGCAACGCGTTCGGACAGGTCGAAGGCTCCATCAGCTACGCCGGGACCCAGCCGGGCAGCTACTTCATCGTGCGGTTCTTCAATAATTCGACCTACTACGGCTTGCCGGTCTCGACCTTCGCGGTCCCAGCCGTTGCCGTGCCGGGCTCGTTCGGGTTCATGAAGGGCAACCTGCCCCTGGGCGCTTATTGGATGGATGCCTATCGGGCCTCGACCGTCGGAGACGCCTACAATCCGACCTACCAGGCTTACGGCAAGCTCAATGGCGCGGCTTCCGTGACCCTGACCGAGACCGCGCCCTACGCCTTCATCGGCGTGGGCTCCGTGTCCGATCCCGGGACCTCCGCGACCGGCGCGGGCGCCATCTCCGGGAACTTGGTGTACAACGGCACGCTGGGCGGCGGCATGGTGCGGGCCAGCCTGAGGCCCATCGTCAACGGCGTAGCCTCGGACACGCCCGTGCGCAACTCCGCCGCGGCCTACGCCGCGAGCACCGCGTATTCCTTCACCAACGTGTCCACGGGTCCGTACCTCGTCAACGCCTTCGTGGACGCGAACCAGAACTTCGTTCCTGACCTGACCGAGCCGGTCGCGATGTCCTCCGCCACCGGGGCCTGGCTCCTGGGCCCGACCCTGACGGGCCAGAACCTCCTGCTTTGCGACCGCAAGCCCATCACCCAGGGCGTGGACGAGTTCGCTGTTCTGGCCTCGACCGACTGCACCGCCCCGGACCGCGGCGGCGCCTACCAGAAGCTCTACGCCTTCCAGGGCACGCGCGGCCAGGCCGTGACCATCACCCTGCGGGCCCTGGGGTTCACGGACTCCTTCCTGAACCTCTACGACCCGCTCGGCAACCGCGTGATGTTCGACGACGAGAGCGAAGGCAGCGGCAACGCCCGCATCACGGGCTTCGTGCTCCCGAAGGAGGGGCTCTATACGATCGGGGCCTCGGCCTACGCGCCAGGCATCACCGGCGCCTTCAAGCTGTCCTTGACCGGCGCCTCAGGCGTGGGGCAGACCGGCTCCATCGCAGGCTCCGTGAGCTACGACGGCAGCCAGGGCGGCCAGATCATGGTCGCCTTGTTCAGTTCGTCCACCTTCCAGCCCAACTTCTTCGTGGCGGACCGGACCCTGGTGAGCACCAGGAACTATGTGTTCGACGGCCTTGTCACGGGCGCGAGCTACTACATCGGCGCCTACGTGGACGTCAACTTCGACCGCGTCCCGACCAACGGCGAGGACAAGGGCATGTTCGGCTCGGACGGCCAGCCCTACGCGCTCTTCCTCCAGAACGGGCAGAACCTCTCTGGCATCGACATCCCCATCCAGGCCTCGACCGTGGCCTCCTCATACATGGGCTACATCACGGGCATCGCCACCTACACCGCGACCGCCGCGCAATCGACCAGGCTCATCATCGAGGCTTGGCCCACGGCCGCCATGATCGGCCAGCCCTCAGCCGTGCGCCAGATACTGGTGAACCTGGACGATACCCTGCCTGGAGGCGTCAACCACCTGGCGTACGACCTGGCCGTGCCGGGCAACGCCATGTACTACATCCGCGGCTTCCTGGACCACAACTTCGACTTCGTGAGGTCCACGGATGAGCCCAGGGGCATCTACGCCCCGGTCCTTGGCGCCGAAGGGGTCTGGGTCCCGGCCAACAACACGGTCTTGGATAAGAACTTCAACCTGCACGCCCCTGGGGTCGGCGCCGGCGGCCTGTACTCCGGCCAGGGCACGGCTTCGTTGTGGATCTCCTCCACTCCGGCGGGGGTGCCTCAGCGGCTGATCCTGACCTACACCGCGGGCGGGGTCGGTCTGCAGGCCGGAGGCATGATCGGATTCATGGTGCCCCAGGGCTGGGGCATGCCCATGAACGTCGTTCAGGGCGCTGGATTGAACGCTCCGACCGTCAACGGTCCATCCATCATGGCCATCCTGAGCGCCGGCGCCGCTGCCGGAACGCCGCTGACCCTCGAATTCGACACCTGGGCTCCGTGCTTCCAGGGCTATTCCACCTTCACCGTGGTCTCCGCCCGGACCTCGGCTACGCCGCCCGCTCCCTTGTTCGGCGGGTCTCCCGCGGTCCGGGTCGGGCCGGGTTCCGTAGCCTACTTCCAGCCGAAGAACGCGGCCTTCTCCGTGCGCCAGGACGAGCTCTCCGACCCTCTGTGGATCGAGGGCTATGACACTTGCGGCAACAAGACCGAGGTGGCCAATCTCGCTATCGGGCACATCTCCACCGTGACGCTCAATGCCAAGATGTATGTCAGCACCTCTAGCAAGTTCGATCCTGACGCGAGCTTCGGGTTCTCCACGTACACGGCCATCTCGACCACCACGGTCCTGCCGCTCTACTTTGATGTTGGGACTTCCTCCAAGAGCTTCTTTGTCAAAGCTTCTTCGGTGGGTCCCAAGGCCGTGGAGCTTGTCTTTTACCCGAACAACAACGACCTGACCAAGCCGAGCACCTTCTACTATGGGTTCGCGGTCATGTCGTCGAGCGCCTTAACGAACGTGGGCGTCATGACCTCGCCCTTGGGCGCGGCCGCTAAGTCCGTGACGCTCTATCCGGGCGACCCGGCCCAGCCCAACATGGCGTTCTTCGGCTTCACCCTGGGAGACCCGGGCATGAACTGGCGCATCCTGGTCAGCTCCATGCCGTTCAAGACCGACCTTGTGCCCATCGTGCTCTGGGAGCGCTGGGGCTACGGCATGCCCGCGCCCGGCGAGGTCTCGTGGGACGGCCGCTACAGCCCGTGGCTCAACAACGGGGTGCGCGCGCCCAACGGCATCTACTATATCCGCATCGAGGTCGGGTCCGGGATCAAGGACGAATCCCTGAAGGTCGTGATCTCGGCCCCGCAGATCGCGGGCAAGGTCTACGACGTGGGCAAGATCCCGTCTTTGCCGCTCCCCGGGGTCTCGCTCGACGCTTATGGCCCGGCCGGGGCCAAGGCCTGGTCCGACACCGTGGGCTCGTTCGTCATGCCGGGCCTCATGGCCGGGTGGTACCAGATATTCCTCAACAAGACCGACTACCTGTCCGGCTGGGCCTCGGTCAAGCTGGAGAGCAACGGCAGCATCTCCTCCTGGACCGCGACCACCGACTCGATCGGGGTCTCGACCAACGCAACGGGCGGCGTGGACTTTGCCATGCGCAGCCCGCCTGTCCTGACCGTGACCGGCGAGATCGGCAATGTCTCGATCCCTACGGACCGGTGGGGTTCTCTCGCTGTCCGCAAATCCACCTCCTGCGCGGGAGGCGCGATCTCGGGAGACACCCTATGGGGGCCCCTGCGCCTGAAAGCCGGGACCACCACATTCGACGACGGCGGGCAGTGGGATCCCGCGACCCAGCAGATGGTGGAGCGCCAGTATCTGCGGTTCCAGGTGGCGGCCGCGACCTACGCGGTCAAGGCCGAGTTCATGGACTTCGCCGCTGCGTGCACCACGGTGTACGTGGACGCGGCCGGGGTCTCGCTGAACTTCCCGGCGAGCTCGTTCACCAAGAAGTCGTCCATCCAGGGTACGGTCACGCTGCCCGGAGGCGGGAATCCGAACGGTCTTTTCGTCTCGGTCAACGCCATCCCGGTCTCCTCGGCCTCGAGCAACGGCGGGTTCGGCGGGGTCTGGCTGCCCGCCGGCACCCTGACCCTCCCTTATGTCGTGCCCAACCTCGACGCCGGAGACTATCTGCTCAGGGCCAATGTGCCGAACTTCCCGGCGCAGGCGCTCGGGCCCATGGCCCTGGCTGCCGCGACGGACCTGGCCGGCAAGAACTTCACCTTCACCGCCGGACGGACCATCACCGGCAACGTGACGGTTCCTGGCGGCGGCACGGCCCAGGCCACGGCCATGACGGCCTATGTCAATGCTTGGGCGCCGGCAGCGTCGTCCACGACCTTTGCCTGGACCCAGGCCGCCAAGGGAGGCGGAGCCGCTTCGGTCGGCTACACCCTGACCGGCTTGGACAACAACACGACCTACCAGATATTCGTCTATCTGCAGGGCTCGGAGGGGATGAACCTCGAGGCCAACGGCCTGCCCATGAGCGTCTATCTCGCCGGGGTCGATCTCGCGGGGCAGAACGTCAACTTCACGCAGAGCGCCGGGGTCATCGCGGCGCCCATCAAGCTGCCCGCCGGCGCGGTGGACTTCAAGAACGTGGACCTCTACGGCTTGATCGCGGCTTCGCCCAGGCCCGAGGACGTGGGACGGACCTTCCAGATCATCCCGGCCACGAGCGTGGTGCTCGCTCCTCCGGTCGGCTTCAGCGGGACCATCCGCTGTCACGACGGCACCCCTGCGGGCCTGGCCATGCTGGCGAGCGGCGACTGCCCCGCGGGCGTGAACATCGCGACCATGACGATCCCGACCCTGCCTACGCAGACCGTCGAGGTGACGCTGCACTACAAGACCACGGGCCGCATGCTCAAGCGGCTCGTGTCCGTGACCAACGGCCAGGGCACGAACACGCCGGTCTTCGACTTCGCCGCGTCCTCCGTGACCTTCAAGGTCTCGGGCGAGATCTTCAACCAGATCAACAACAGCGTGTTCAAGTCCTCGGCCGCGGGCGCGTTCGCGAACATCAACATGAACGCCGTGGCCACCGTGTTCCTGACGAATCCCAAGGGGAACCTGATCAAGGACGGGTCGGACAACAACGTCTCGCTGAGCACCGCGATCCTGGCCATCCGCCAGGAGTTCACGGGCTATAACCTGGCCGTGTCCACGACCTTCAAGCCGGCCACGGACCGGTTCGCCTACATAGCGGACTCCGGGGTCTACGAGCTCTCGAACCTCTCGCCCGGCTCGTACTTCTTCAAGACCGGGGACCTGAGGGCCTGCTCGTCCTGCACGGTCGCGGTGCCCGGCGTGGGCCAGCTGGTGCACGTGTCCAACATGGACCGCTCGAGCGTGAACTTCACGCTGTCGGACGGCTACGGCGTGAGCGGCAAGGTCTACTTCGACGAGAGCATCGCGACCAGCGCCGTGATCGGCCTGACCGTCTTGAACCGCAGGCAGGAGGTCGTGCGCTCGACCGTGGTGTACATCGGGGACGCGGGCCTCAACGTGACCGCGAACTCGGTGGACTACTCCATGCCCAACCTGCCTTCAGGCGAGTACTACTCTTTGAGAGCGGCCGACCTGGGTTCCCCGGCCAAGTACGCGGCCAGGCCCATCCGGTTCCCGGACCCGACCTCCGAGGGAGGACTGCAGTCCGCCCTCAGCGGGCAGGATGTGCTCCTTCAGCGCGCGGCTTTCGTCACGGGCCGCATGAAGGACGCCAAGACCGGAGACATGATCACGGGCGCCAACGCCACGCTCCTGCCGGAGAACTTCGAGGTCAGGGCCGTGGCCAATCCGTTCGTCGAGGGCGGCTACGTGCTCGCGCAGTCCTCGGTAGCCGGCAGGCCGATCTTCGGGGACGGCTACTTCCGCGTCGGGCCCCTCATGCCGAAGCTGACCTACGACCTCAAGCTCAGGCAGACCAAGTGGGATCCCGGGTTCATCGCCAAGGGCAGCCAGAACTTCAACCCCGCGGCCGTGGGCGGCCTGCTGCTGCAGCCCGGCGAGACGCGCGACGTCGGCGTGGTGGACCTCTACCAGGGGCTCTACCTCAAGGGCGTGGTGTATCAGTCCACGACCACGGGCCCGACCCTGGGCAACATCAAGGTGACGGCCAAGCCCTCGTTCGGCGACTCGGGCGTCAAGGCCGAGACCTTCACCAACCCGCAGGGCGCCTACACCCTGTGGGTGTCCACCAACATCAACGACGTGACCGCGGCCCCGGGCGACGGCAACCTGGCATCCAACGGCACTTACTACGCCGAGAAGCTGCTGAGGACCGTCAACCTGCTGACCACGACCACCGCGGACTTCCTGCTGGACCCCCTGCGGGGCCTGACCTCGACCTACTTCGTAGTGACGGAAGACGGGGGCGCGCTGTCCTATCCGTTCGGCGACAAGAAGGGCTTCCCTGCCGCCGCGGTCAACATGCAGCCGGTCGGCATCGTGCCGGTGAACAACCCGCTGGGCGACATCGAGTCCATCACGAACGCGGACGGGTCGTTCACCCTGCCCGCGCTCGCCACCGGGACCTACTTCATGCGGGTCACGAGCCTCGGCTACGCCGTGACCAAGACCACGGTGACCGTGAAGACCGACAGCGTCTCGTTGTTCAACAGCGCGGGCGCGGCCATCACGGACTTCAAGGTCATGCTCTACAAGGGAGGGTCGGTGTCCGGCCGCATCCTCAAGCGCGACGGCTCCAGCCCCAGCCAGGACGAGGTGGGCGGCGTGGGCGCGGCCAACTTCGCGGCCGGGGAGTTCGTGATCGGGTCCGTGGACTTCGACCCGACAGCCAAGACCGTCAACTCCTACTCGCTCTCGGGCTTCAAGGCCGGCACCTCCTACGACATCGTGATCCTGCCCAAGGACAAGAAGGCCGGCCTGCCGGTGTTCCCGCCCGAAGGCAAGGGCTTCTCGGTCGCTTCCGCGACCACGACCCTCTCGAACTACACGCTGACTTACCCGGCGAACCCGATGGACTGCATGGCGACCTCGAAGGGCCTGGGCAACCTGCAGTTCCAGGTGAAGATCGAGTGCACGGACGCGCTGAGGAACGAGACGGACTACGACAACGACTTGAGCCAGCTCCTGACCGTGTCGAACGTCACTTCGCCCGGCGCCATCTCGCCGTTGACGCCGAACACGGCGTACTCCTTCCCGAACTCGGGAGGTTCCCTCCTGAACGTGGACAAGGAGATGAACGCCAGCAGGAAGAAGATCACGGCGGTCTACCGGTCCACGGGCACCGCCGAGACGAACTTCAGCCTGCGGCTGAGGGTCTACTCGTCGCAGAGGAGCCACCAGACCGGGGATTACTACTACTTCGACCGGACCTACGACTTCTTCACGGGCCTGGACTCCCACAGCACGGGCAAGGTGTCGAACATCGAGGGCGGCGGGGTGAGCCTCGAGCCTTCGGGCTCGGACGAGACCCAGGGCAAGGACGAGAAGTCCGGCATCAACTTCCAGGCCGGCACCTTCGAGGATGACGCCGGCGTGGTCTGCGCCTCGTGCTCGGTGACGATCGGGGTGAGCAAGGCGACCGACGAGAAGCTGGCCAAGACCATGGCCCTGCGGACTTTCGGCTTCGTGCCCCCGTCCGTGGGCCAACGCCGGCGGCCGATGTCTTTGCCGGCGGAGATGGAGGTGGCCATGGAGACTTACCGCGTCCTGGCTTCCACGAAGGTCAACGGGGTCAACGCCCTGTCGTCCTTCTACTCCATCTTCCTGCCCGCGTCCATCCGGCACCAGCTCAAAGCCAGGGCGGACCTGACGATGTCCTTCGACCTGCTGTCCACGACGGACACCGCGTCGGTGGACGTCTACTACTACAACTTCACGCTCGGGCGCTACGTGAAGGAGACCTCCGACAGGCGCATCGACACGGCCAACAAGACCATCACGGTGAGCGTGGACCATCTGTCGACCTTCGTGGTCCTCGACGGCGCCCCGACCTACACGGCCGCGGGCACGCTCAAGACCGAGAAGATCCACGCGTTCAGCTTCCCGAACCCGGGCGATTGCGTCACCCACACGGGCCTGACCGCGGACACCGCGGTAGGCCAGATCGCGGGCGGCGGCGCCGTGCACAACGCGTTCCAGGGCGTGATGATCCGGTACAGCCTGCCCAATTCGGGAGCGGGCAAGTTTGAGGAGACGAGGATCAACATCTACAACGTGGCCGGCGAGCTGGTGCGGGTCATCAACCAGGGCTACTTGGAAGGCAACAAGACCTACTACATGCCGTGGAACTGCGGCAACCAGCGGGGCGGGACCGTGGGTTCCGGCATCTACTTCGCGGAGATCGTGTGGGGGAGCCAGAGGGAGTTCTTCAAGATCGCCATCATCAAGGGTAGCGGGCTATAAACATGAAAAGAATGATCGCGGCTGCGCTGTTCGCGGCACTGGCCTCCCAGGCCGGGGCCACCATCAACAAGGACGCGGGGTCGTCCGCGGCCTCGTTCCTGAAACTGGGCGCCGGCGCCCGCGCCGGAGCCATGGCTGATTCTTTCTCGGCCATCGCCGACGACGTCTACGCGGTGTATTACAACCCCGCGGGCCTCTCCCAGTTGAAGGGCGCTCAGTTGGCTGGCGCGCACACGGCCTTCATCCGGGACGTGAACTACGAGGTGCTCGGGTTCGCCTACCCGTGGGGGAAGAAGGAGGGGTACTCGCGTCACGTCCTGGCGCTCGGCATCCACTACCTGTCGGTCGCCAAGGTCGAGCGCCGCTCGTCGGACTCGACCGAGGCCATGGGGACCTTCGACTCGACCGACGCCTCCTACGGCCTGACCTACGCCTTCGGCTTCAACCGGCAGTTGAGCGCGGGCGTGACCGCCAAGGCCCTGTCCCAGAGGCTCGACACCTACCACTCCGACACCTTCGCGGCCGACGTGGGCGTGCTCTACAAGGTCAACCCCGACGCCAGCCTGCCGGTCTCGCTGGCCGCGGTGATGAGGAACGCCGGGACCCGGGTCTCCTATGTCAGCGGCCAATCAGACCCCCTGCCGGTGTCCTTCACCTTCGGCATGGCCGCCCATGTCTTGCCCGACCGATTGCGGGTCAACGTGGAGGGCACGAAGTACCGCGATACGGGCATGTTCGGGGCCATCGGCGCGGAATTCTACCAGCCCCTGATGAAGGACTTGACCGCCGCCTTCCGCGGGGGGTACACCTCGCACTACCGGGACATCTCGGGCTTGAACGGCATGAGCATGGGCATGGGCCTGACCTACAACGTGGCCTCCTTCGACTTCGCCTGGCTGCCCTTCGGCCGCCTGGGCGACACCTTCCGGTACTCCCTCCTGCTGAAGTTCTAGGTGCCAGGCTTGGCCGCAAGGGCCTTGCCGGACTCGAAGCCTGGCGCCTTGTAACAAAAGTCATATTGACTTCCCCGGGGGCCGCTGTTATGCTTATAAGAGATGCGTTTCCCCGTCATTCTCGGCCTTCTGGCCGCAACCCTGTGCCTGCCCGCTGAAGCCGGCGCCGCGCCGCGCATCACGGAATATTCCGGCGTGGTGCAGGTCAAGGCGCCGGCCTCCATCGAGTGGGTGCAGTTGTCCAAGGTCCCAGCGGACGTCGCCCCCGGCGACGGGGTGCGCACGGGCACACGGGGCAAGGCCACGGTCGTGTTCGAGGACGGCTCCCGCATCGAGCTGGGCGCCAACGCCTCCATGGTCATCGACGAGGCCGATGCTCGCGGCGCGGGAGTGAAGCTCTCCATGGGGCTCCTGCGCGCCAGGGTCGAGAAGCTCCTGGCCCGGCGCTTCTCGGTGCGCACGCCCACCGCGGTCTGCAGCGTGCGCGGCACCGAGTTCCAGGTCGAGGTGGTTGAGGGAGGCCGGACGAGCGTGGACCTCTACAAGGGCCTGCTGGCCGTGGAGGACTCTCGGGGACAGCAGATCCTGCTCAAGGCCGGGCAGAGCCTCGAGGTGGACCTGCGGGGCATCGGCAGGCCCACGGAGGCCCAGTCCCGATCGCAGACCCGCTCAGGCACGTTCCGCGGCGTGATGCGGAGGGAGATGAGCCTCGAGATGTCCAAGGAGGAGGTCCAGGCCGCGGCGGCGCGGGAGATCAAGCTCTCCGAATACCAGCAGGGCAAGGCCTTGACCGACGTGTTCGGCAACCGGGTCCGCGTCGAGGAATACGTGATGCGGCCCCAGAGCGACCAGTTCAAGTTCGTGGTCTTGAACGAGCGGGCCGACCGGTTCGATTACTTCTACTACCTGGGCACCTTCAACAAGGACCTGCCCCGCGACCTCTCCGCGGCCCTGCGCCAACTGGCCGGGGGGGCCGACTCCGCGCCCGAGTACTATCTGAAGGCCTTCGAGACCGGCAGGTCGAACACCAAGGACTCCATGGTCGAGCTGGCCGCGGGCGGGCACCAGGTGGACGTCAACAACAACCTCAGCAACAACGACAACGTGACCAGCCTATACAACCCGGTGACCGGCGCCTTCGACGACGTGACCGGCCGCTCCGTCTACCAGACGACGGCACCTTCACGAAGTGGGACAACTACATCATGGACGACGGGGGCAAGATCGCCACCTTCGCCGATTTCGAGAACGTGCGGACCGGGACGGAGTACAAGGACAGGCTGTTGAAGTTCAACTACGAACAGGTCATCACCTCCTCCGAGTTCGAGGGGCGCAAGATCGACATCGTGGTCGAGCCGAAGATCCTGATCCAATCCGGGCTGATCCAGTGAGGCTGTTCGCGCGTCGAGTCGGGGCATCATGATGACATCATCGAAGGTCGGAGTCCTTGTCCTGGCCATGGCCATGACAGCGGCCGAGAGCCGCGCCGTCGAGGTGGACCCATTGTTCAACCTGCAGGTCATGGGCGGGCAGTATTTCTTCAAGCGTGAGCGCGCGGGCTTGACCGGCAATGCCCAGGGCCTCATAGCGCCGGCCATCGGATTCGACGACACCTGGGCCCTGCTCCCCTCTTTGAGCGCCTCCTACCAGGGGACCAAGCAGGTGGTGGACCTCGTGGGCTCAGGGAGCATCTTCCAGGAGCAGATGGACCACCGGGCCGGACTGCGGCTCATCATCACCCCGGGCGGGGCCGGCGGCCGCTGGAGGCTCAAACCCAGCATGAGCGCCAAGTGGGAGCTCCTCAAGGAGACCAAGGACGAGGAGTGGATGGACGGCCTCTTCGACTATTACAAGCTGAGCGGCGGCATGGAAGCCGAGTACATCTATAACGACCCCTATTCCCTCCGGTTCGGGTTCGACTACTTCCAGACCTGGTTCCCCAATTACACCAGCCTCGAGTCCCAGGCCGCCCTGACCGTCAACGGCCTCTCCCGCTCGACCGAGCTCGTGGGAGACCGGGTCCTCGACACCCGCAACTTCGCGCTGTTCGCCGGCATGGACGGCCCCATCAGCGACCGCGTCATCCTCGAGGGCAGCGTCTCCTCCGTGTATCAGGACTTCTACAACCAGCCCGTGGTCGACGACGCGGGCCAGCCCACCAGCCTGCTCCGGGAGGACATCTACACCACCGTGGGCCTGGGCGTGCGCGTGCCCGCCCGCCTGACCCGGGACCTGCGCCTGCTCGGCAGCATCGACCTGGGCCTGGGCTACAACACCTCGAACCAGAACAGCTACGACGCCCAGCGCCTCCAGTTCCTGGGCTTCTACTACAACCACAAGGAAGTGAAGGCCGGGCCGAGCCTGCGGTTCTTCATCGGCGACGAGAAGCGGCCCATCACGGCCTCCGTGTCCGGCCAGTGGTGGCTGAAGCACTATCCCCACCGGCCCATGCAGAACGAGAGCGGGACCTATCAGACCGACCGCTTGGAGACCCACTCCTACACCGCCTCGACCTCGCTTTCCTATCCCATGACCGACCACTTCAGCCTTTTGTTCAATTTCCAGTACGGGGAATCTGTCTCGAACCAGAAGTATGAGGAGTATTACTCATATAATTACTCGGTGAAGAACTACCTGTTCGGGTTCAAGTATGAGTACTAGGTCAGTAGACCCCGCCGCGGAAGCCGATCGCGATGATGCGGACTTCCCGGCCCGAAGGGACGATCCGGTAAACCATGCGGACGTCTCCGATGCGCAGCCTGTAGAGGCCCTCAAGCTCTCCGCGCAGCTTCTTGATATGCGGCCCTGCGTGCGGCGAGACCGTGAGGGCGGCCGCTCCCCTGCGGATGGACGATTGATGCCTGGCCGGCATCCTGTGGAAGTCCTTCTCCGCGGAGGAGACCCAGGTGAGCCGCCAGGAGGGCTGTGTCACGAATCCAGCAGCGGCGTAGCGGGCCGGACCTTGCCCCGCTTCTCGTCCGAGAGCCCGGTCTTGACGCGCCTGCGGAGGCCGTTGTCCGCCACCACTTCAGAGGTCGCTTTCCACTCCTCGATCTCGTCCCAATCCAAATATCCGGACAACTCCATGAGTTCCCGGCGGCTCATGCGCCGGATGAGTTCACCGATGAGCCTCGGCACGGAAAAAGATCGGATTCCCTGCATGGCATGCCTCCACGGAAGCGCAACCGGGCTCCCCCACACACAGTTTAACAGGGATTTCAGGCCGAATCAAGTGAGGGAGACAGCCTGGAGATCAACGGCGTCCATGGCGCGGTTCAGGATTGGCGCAATCTGCTTGAACCCTTGCTTCGCGGGAGTCGCCGTCGTGGGGAAGTGACCAAGAAGGGGTGTCATTGAGGGCGTTTTTCGGCTAGAATGATGATATGTGCCTGGGGACCTCCCCAGGGGTCTGGCAAGGAGCGCCGAGACATGAGCCGTGGGAGCAGGTGCGCGGGACCGTTGGCCCTGGCGGCCATCGTGGCCGTCGGCTGGCTGGCTTGGTCCAATACCCTCCAGAACGGCTTTGTCTATGACGATGAGATCATTATCGTCAAGAACGCGGCCATACGGAGCCTCAGTCCCCTTTCCAAGTTCCTCAGGCCCGACGCTCAGTATGACGGTGCTCTGGAGAGCCGCCATACTTGGCGGCCGTTGAGCGTTCTCAGCCACGCTGTCATCTACAGGTGGGCGGGCCTGGACCCCAGGGCATACCATCTCTCCAATGTCCTGCTCCACGTCGCGAATGCCCTGCTGGCCTACGCGCTGATCCTTGTGCTCTTCAGGTCCCGAACGACGGCTCTGGTGGCCGCGCTGGTATTCCTTCTCCATCCCGGCCAGACAGAGGCTGTGGCCTGGGCGAGCGCCCAATCGAACCTCCTCTACGTGTTCTTCTACTTGTCGGCGTCCATCCTCTTTGTCCGCTCGGAAGGACGGGTCTGGAGTCCGGCATTCGCGCTGTCTTTGGCGTGCTTCGGATTGTCGCTCTTGTCCAAGGAATCGGCGGTCAGTCTGCCGCTGGCTCTGGGTCTCTGCCTTGTCATGGCCAGGGTTTCGGGAAAGGATGGCAAGCAGGCGGGTCTCGCGAGTCTTGTGCCATACATCGTCCTGGCAGGTGTCTACGTTTTGGCGCGTTCGCTGACGCTCGGCAAGACCGCCCAGACAGGCTACTGGGCCGGCGGGCTCCTGCCCCAGATGCTCACCATGGCCAAGGGGTTCGCAACCTACGTCAGGATCGCCGTGTGGCCCGATCCATTGACTCTCGAATACCTTTTTCCGGTCAAGCGCGCCCTGGATGCCGAGACCTTGGGTTGCGGCATCCTGCTGGCAGGGCTGGCTTGTTTGGGCTGGAGATGCCTGCGAAGGCAGCCCCAGGCGGGCTTCGGCATCCTGTTCTTCTTCCTGGCCTTGGCGCCGGTTTCCAACGTCATCCCCATCAACACGGTCATCAATGAGCGCTATCTTTATCTGCCCTTGCTGGGCTACGGGCTGGTCCTGGGGGCTCTCCTGGAGCGGGGACTCAAGGCGGGGCTTCCCGCTTTCGCGGCGCTGTGCGGCCTGTTCGTCATCCTGACCGCCTCCCGCAATCTGGACTGGAAAGACAACCGGACCCTGATCGGCGAAACGCTCAAGATCTGCCCCCAGGCCTCGCGCCTGCACTCCGGGATGGCGGACGCCCTTTCCCAGGACGGACGCTTCAAGGAGGCTGTCAAGGAGTACCGCCTGGCGCTGGCCATCGAAGTCTTCAATGACCCCTTGCTCCGAACCATCGACAGGTTCGACCCATGGGAGCCCGGCGTGCTTTCCAAGGTCGCTGAGTACCGCAAGAGCCTCCAACTCGCGGTCAAGCGCGATAAGACACTCTCAAACATCGGCGCGGCGCTCATGCGCCTGGGCGAGCACCGGAAGGCCGCCCGGTACCTTGAAGAGGCCGTCCGTCTCGGGGCTTCGGGCCAGGATACCCGCACGAACCTGGCGGTGGCCCACGCCCAGGAAGGCGAGTTGTCCCGAGCCGTCGTTGAGCTGGAGGTCCTCCTTAAGGAGTATCCAGGCGACAGAAAGGCGCTTCACAACTTGGCACTTTTCCGCGAAGCGAGGGTAGCGTCCTTCATCCCGAGACTCAAGCAGGAGTTCCCCTCTTTGAAATCCAAGTGGGAAAGCCTCTCCAGGCTTGGCTATGAAGAAACGCCCGGGGGACTCCGACCGTCTCTGTTGGGTCCGGTGCAGGGACTCAAGCCGGAGGAGAGGCAGGCCCTGGCCGCTCTAGCGGTCAGGGAGGGACGTGTCCTAAATGACGGGTCGGTCCTGCCCAAACGCTACGGCGAGGCCTACTCGGTCCGTTTCGGAGATTCCGCGGTCCGAATCCGGCCCATCGGCGGCTTCGCCGCAGAGTCCAGGGTGGTCGACGGGGTCGTGCTGTACCCGGACGCTTACCAGGAGACCTCGGTCTTTCTGGCGGCCTCGGGCTCGAGCGTCGAGGAGTTCTATTACCTGAAGACCCCGGAGGCTCCTAGGCGCTTCGTCCAGGAATTCGAGGGGGAAGGGAGGATCAGGTCCTTCTCCTTGACGGCCGAGGGAAACGTCGCCGCCCTGAATGCTGTGGGCGCCAAGGTCCTCGAACTCTCCAAGCCCGTTGTGATCGACTCCGCCGGCCGAAAGAGGGGCGGGGTGTTCTCCCTGAAGCGCGCCGGCGCCAAGACCTTGCTTGCCCTCGCCTTCGACGACCGGGGCCTTGAGTTCCCGGTGGTCATCGACCCGACCTGGACCACGGCAGGCGCGTCCCAGATGACATCGGCTCGCTATGCGCATAGTGCCACGCTGCTGCCGAGCGGCAAGGTCCTGGTGGCTGGGGGATTCGGGGGGGGGTATCTTCCCACCGCGGAGCTCTACGACCCTGTTGCCGGGACCTGGACAACGACAGGCTCCATGCCCGTGGCTCGCTACAAGCATACCGCTACGCTCCTGCCGAACGGCAAGGTCCTGGTTGTTGGAGGAAGCAATGGCGGCGGCTATCTATCCACGGCGGCGCTCTATGACCCTGCCACTGGGACATGGGCAACGACCAGTTCCATGTCTACGGCTCGCGAGAGCCATGTTGCAGCTCTGCTGTCTGACGGCCAGGTCCTGGTCGCTGGGGGATTCATCACCGGGCCGGGGTATCTCTCCACCGCGGAGGTCTATGATCCTTTCGCCGGGACATGGACAACGACAGGTTCCATGGTTGAGGCTCGCGCTGAACATGCCGCTACACTCTTGCGCAACGGCAAGCTCCTGGCGGCTGGGGGATACAACGGGAATTGTCTTTCCACCGCGGAGCTCTATGACCCTGTTGCCGGGACCTGGACGACGACAGGCTCCATGGCCGGGGTTCGCAGGGAGCAAATCGCGACTCTCCTGCCTAACGGCAAGGTCCTGGCGGCCGGGGGAACGAACGCCGGTGGAGGTTCTCTTTCCACGGCTGAGCTCTATGACCCTGTTGCTGGGACCTGGACAATGACAGGCGCCATGGTCTCGGCGCGCGGTTATCATGTCGCTGCGCTCCTGCCCGGTGGCAAGGTCTTGGTGGCTGGGGGCTACAGCGGGGGTTATCTCTCCACTGCGGAGCTTTACGATCCTGTTGCAGGGACCTGGACAACGATAGGCTCCTTATCCAATGGTAGCGAGTATCATACCGCTACGCTATTGCCGAACGGCAAGGTCCTCGTGGCTGGGGGACTCACCGTAGGTTCTCTTGCTCTCTCTACGGCTCAGCTCTACGCTCCTGCTCTGGGTTCTTGGGCTTCGACCGGCAACATGGTCTCGACCCGCCGAGAACATGCAGCGGCGCTCTTGCCCAACGGTAAGGTTCTCGTGGCCGGGGGGAACAATTGCTTGGGGTGCTATTTTGCCACCGCGGAGTTGTATGCCCCTGTTGTCGGGGCTTGGGCTGCGACAGGCGGCATGACGGCGGCGCGCGACCGGCTTACGGTGACGCTCCTGCCGAACGGCAAGGTCCTGGCGGCTGGGGGATCAACCGGGAGCTTCCATTCCTCTGCTGAACTTTATGATCCGGCAGCCGGGACCTGGGCGCCGACAGGTTCCATGCCTTCGGTCCGCATCGAGCATACTGCGACTCTGTTGCCCAACGGCAAGGTCCTGGTGGCTGCGGGATGGAACGGCGATTATGTCTCGACTGCGGTGCTCTATGATCCAAATGCAGGATCCTGGGCGCCGACAGGCTCCCTGGCCGAGCCTCGCTATGGGCACACAGCGACTCTCTTGCCCAACGGCAAGGTCCTGGTGGCTGGGGGGAACTGGAGTTCAGGCAACACGGCGGAGTTGTATGATCCTGTGACGGGTTCCTGGGCTCCGACAGGCTCTATGAACTCGGTTCGCAGGTGGCATACAGCGACACTCTTATCCAACGGCAAGGTCCTGGTGGCGGGGGGGGGATACTCAACGTCCATCTCCGGCGCGGAGGTCTATGACCCTGCCGCAGGGACCTGGACTCCGACGGGGTCCATGACCTCGGCTCGCCGGTTCCATAGCGCTGTGCTGCTGCCTGACGGCAAGGTCCTGGCGGCTGGGGGGTTCGACGGGGGGACTCTCTCAGCTATGGAGTTGTATGACCCCGCTGCTGGAACCTGGGCTGCGGCGGGGTCCATGGTCTGGCCTCGCAGTTTGTACACCGCTACGCTCCTACCCGACGGCAAGGTCCTGGCCGCTGCGGGATCGAGCGCATCCCCTTATTCCTCCACCGCGGAGCTTGTCCAATACACTGAATACGATTTCGACCTTTCGACCAAGACATTTATGCGTCCTGGCATTGCGACCGTCAACGGCATCGGTTCATTCCCCGTGACGCTCAATCCAGGCAATGTTTACACCGTGACCGGCACGACCTTCACCGGGGTGGCCGAGGCGGCCGGGAGCGGGCGCAGCGGCGGCGACTCGACGGCAAACCATCCCCGGGTGTATCTCATGCCCCAGGGGTCGGGCGGCTATGGGCCCGGGCTGCCGCAGGGCGGCCTGGTGGACCTTTCGACTTCGGTCTACGGCAACCAGGAGCAGACATACTACCAGCAAGGCAAGTCCTCGACGACCCTGGACTTCACCGTGCCGGCGGGCCTGGCCTGCGGGTACTACAATCTGCATGTCATGTCCAACGCCATCCTGTCGACCGGCGCGGCGGTGCGCATCGTGCCGCCGGTTCCCACCATCGCTCCTTCGGCGGCTTCCCCGGGCTTTTTGAGCGTGGGCCTTAGCAGCGTAGCGGTCCAGTGGACGCCGACCGCGGAATCCGGGGTCACCGGCTATATCGTCCAAACGGCCCTGGACGCTGGATTCACGAATATCGTTTCGACTGGCTTCACGACGCAGGCTCTCGTTCCGGCTGCAACGGTCTACGGCCTTGTTCCGAACACCACCTACTACTTCCGCGCCGCCGCCGAGAACTGCGGAGGCTACGGCCCTTTTTCGGGCAGCTTGGGCTCTACTTCGACCCTGGTCGCGCAGCCGGGCACGGCTATCTCGACCTTTTCAGCCGTGCGGTTCGGCAGGATGAGCGTCTCGTGGACTGCGAACGGCAATCTAGTGGATGCGACGACCTACACCGTCGTCCTGACGACAGGGGCCTCTTTCCCGAACGCCTATGACGGCAACGTTTCCCTTTCGACCCTGCCTGCCGGGGTTTCCCTGTCGGCGACCGTGACGGGTCTGGCGCCTGACGCGCTCTATTTCCTCCATGTCGCCGCGGTGAACCACAACGGCGTGGCATCTCCCTACATTGCGTTGGCCTCGACCAGGACCCTGGGAGGCCCCGGCTGCGGCCCGAATTCGACGGTCGTGCAGCAGGACGGCTACGGCGACTCGACGACCATCCAGGGAGGGGTGAATCTTCTGCCTCAGACATTGACCTCGGATGCCTGCGTCATGATCCGGGATCTTGGAACCTACAGCGAGCAGGTCGCGGTTCAGAGTTTCACGACAAGCGGCTATAGGCTCAAGATCATGACCGACCCAGGGTTCGGCCCCGAGCGCGCCAAGGTGACGCCTCCCGCCCTGCAGGGCGCCTTCATCGTGAGGAACGCCAGCGTCACCATCCAAGGGATCGACGTGGTATCCGCGAACAGCACGCCTTACGGCATCTATGCCTCTTCTTCCTTCGTGACCATCAGCTCGGTGGGAGTCAAGGGCGGATCTTTCATCAGCTCGGCCGGGATCATGCTGAGTTCGAACAGCCGGGTAGAGTTCACGAGCGTGACGGTCCAGGACGCGCACGGCATCGCGGTCATGGGTTCCACCAGCACGATCGCCATGAGCACCATGACGAACTCGGCGCTGACTTCGTATGCCTTGTTCCTGATGGACGGCTCATCCAACAGCGTTAGCGCGAGTTATGTCGCCAACGCGCTGGGAAGCGGCGCTTCCATAAGGAGCAGCCATCGCAATACGGTGTCGCTCAGCACAGTCACTGGCAGCGGCAGTACGGGAGCCTTCTATATCAACGGGGGCCTGTCATCCGCAGGGGCTTCGTCCAACACGGTCAGCGAATGCTATGTCTTCGGGCCTGCAAGCCATGGGATGTACATCGACGGCCGCGGGGGAGGCTCATCCAACCAGGTCGTCAAGAGCACCGTGGTGGGCAATGGCGCCGCCAATGTGGGCATGTACGTGTATTGGACGTTCGGCAATGTCGTTTCGGGAAGCCGGATATCGAACCCGACGGGCGGGGGGGTCGAGATTACCGTCAGCGCGCATCACAACAACTTCAGTTCATGCACGGCCATCTCGGGAGGGGGTTATTCGGCCATGTCGTTCTACATGGCGTCCTCCAATACGGTTTCCGGAAGCTATCTTCTCGCCTCGAGCGGGAAAGCCCTCTCGATTCGCACGACCTCCAAGAGCAATGAGATACGGGAGAGCACGCTCGAAAGCAGCGGTCCGATCGACCCTGCACTCTACCTGTATGATGATGCCCAATCCAATACCATCACCAATAGCTTCATCTCGAACACCGGCGGCGGCAGGGCGGTGGATGTCGCGTTGAACTCCCATCATAATACGATCAGCCTGAGCACTGTCACGAACAACTCGGCGTCATATCCCGCCGTCTGGGTCACGAACGCTGGAGCTTCCTCCAACACGATCTCGGAATGCTCCATCCACAATCCCTCCGGCATCGCCGCCAAGCTCGGGACTTCCGCCCAGTTCAACATCGTCGAGAAGAGCACGATCTCATCGAACGCCGCCGGCGCCGGCGGCCTGGCCGCTTTGGATTTAGACGGGGCATCCTGGAACGAAGTGCGGCGCAATCGCCTCCAATCGGCGTCGAGCAAGGCGTTGGCGCTCCGAGGGAATGCGACTGGGAACACGGTACGCCTGAACACGATCTCTGGAGGACTTGTCGATGGCTCGGCGGTGTATCTGAATGCCGCCTTGAGCAATCTGCTTGACGAGGACAAGATCACGAATGTCGTGGGTATCGGGATATTGTTGGAGACCGGTTCTCGTTTCAATGAGGTCCGTAATAGCACGGTGACGGCGGCAGGGGACGCCTTCTTCGCTCAGTCGTCTTCCAGCAATACGATCTTCGGGTCCTATCTCGAGGGGGGCAATGCGGCAAGGGTCGCTGATTCCTCCGGGACACGGATTTATTCGAGTTATCTGGTAAGTGCGGCTAATGGGGGTGGCGGGCTCCTCTACGAAGGCGGCAGCCTCAATCTGGAGGTTTCCTCGAGCACGCTGATCGGCCGCCAGGGCTATGGGTTCATGATGGGCTCCGGGTCCGGCGGCAGGGTCGTGTTGTCCACGAACACCATCGAGGGACTCACCCACGGGGTGGAGATCATCGGGCCCCATCGGTCCGGGACCGAGATATGGCTTGCCTCGAACACGGTCGTGAGCGACGTTTGGGGTTCAGGCTCGGTCTACGGTGTCTATCTCGAGGGGCTGACCTCCGGCGCGACCGTCTACAATAACTCCATCGTCCGGCGCACGCCTGGCGGCGCGGCGGGCTACACGGCGTACGGCATCTATGCCTTGAATTCGCCGAAGCTCCGGGTCGCCAACAATCGCATCTCGAACCCGGGGCTGGCGGCGAACGGGAGCTTCGTCGGAGCGCACTTCGAGGCTTCCGCCGATGCTGAATTCGTCTTCAATGATGTGTCGTCGTCGGGCACCGCTCTGGCGGGCTCGTCTTTGTTGAGGTTCGTCAACTCGACGGGAGGCAAGGTCCGCAATAACATCCTCTTCAGCTCGGTGACGGTCTCCGGGTCGTCGAGCACCCTGTCCGTGAACGCCGTCAGCCAGGGCGGGTTCATCTCCGATTACAACGACTTTTTCTGCGCCAACGGCCCATGCATCACTGATTGGGGCGGCTTGCGCTACGGCGGGTTGGGCGCCTGGCAGACCGTCGCGGGTCAAGACAGCCATTCCCGCGCCAAGGACCCTCTGTGGTTCTCCCCGGGTACCGGCAGCGAGGATTTTCACCCGCTCTCTGCCGGCGGCCGTTGGAATCCGGCGACCCAAGGCTGGCAGATTGATGCCGTGGTGTCCCGCACCATCGATGGAGGCGATCCTGCGGATCCCTTTGGGGACGAACCCGCGCCCAACGGCGGTCGGGTGAACCTGGGCTCCTATGGGAACACCCTGGAAGCCTCGAAATACGCTCCGTGGACCTATGACCGGCATCTGGTCATCCTGCCGGGGGAGGTCTACGACCCCGGTTCCGTCACGGGTAGGTCCGGGACGCCGAGGAAAGCCTATGCCCAGCAAAGGTTCTCTGTCGAGGTCCGAGGCACGGACGATCTATGGGAAACGGATGTTAACGCGGTCGACAATGCGAGGCTATCGCTGGTTCCTAGCATGGCATCCAATCTCCCGCAGACCCTGGCCATGAGCGGGGGCGTTCGGACTTTCCCCAACCTGTATATCAGCGACCCCGGGGTGGGAGTGGTCCTGAAGGCGACCCATCCGACGAACGGCGCCATCTTCGCAGGATACAGTTCAGGT
>JACRNU010000045.1 GCA_016234805.1 Elusimicrobiota bacterium | reverse complement strand
CATCCTGGGCATGCTCTTCCCCATGCGCATCTTCTGGGGCTACTTCAAGGCCGACGTGCACCACAACATCGCCATCTACTTCTCGAAGGAGCGCCAGTGGGACCGAGCCCTGGAGCACTACCGCCTGGTCACGGACTTGAATCCCAACTTCGTGATGGCGCACTATTTCCGGGGCAACGTGTTCAACGACCGGTTCGACATGCGCAAAATCTTCAACGAGGCCTGGGGCGACCGCGACAAGGTGGCCCGCGACGACTACGAACGGGCGCTGGAGGCCTACGACGCGGTGAGGAGGCTCGCGCCCAACTACGTCCAGCACCACCATCAGGTGGGCGTCCTGCACCTCAAGATGGCGGAGTACACGACGAACAATGGCCGGCCCCAGGAGACGGAGAAGTACCTGGAGCGGGCCCTGACGCGCTTCAAGCTCTACGAGGCCATCGACCCGGTGTTCCCGCCCAACTTCTTCAGGATGGGGCAGGTCCACATGATCCGCAAGAACTACGCGGAGGCGGTCAAGTCCTACCAGGCGGCCATCGACGCGGAGCAGTGCGCGGTCGCCCCCTCGCTCCTGGACAACGAGACCCTGCGGACCACGATCCTTTCCTATCAGACGTACACGCCGGTCCCGGGCGAAAGACATGCGAAGCACATGCATGAGACCGCCGAGGCGTACATGAACGTCGGCAACGCCTACTTCATGATGGAGCGCTGGCCTGAGTCGGAGAAGGCCTACAAGCGGGCGCTCGCGCTCAGCCCGCGGGACGAGAGCGTGCGGCGGAACCTCGGCATCCTCTACCAGCGGGCCAGTGCCGCGGGCAGGCTCAAGACCCTGCCGCCGCCTCTTGAGCCAGCGGCCGCGGTCAAGGAGGGCTTCACGGGCTTCGAGATCATCCAGCCGCGGCAGGATCAAGGGCAGCGGCCCGCTGCCGCTCCCCGGTAGGTCCAGGTGGCCCTGCTCCGGCGCGCCGCCTTAGGCGTCCCGTTCGCCATGGCCCTCCTGCTGCTCCCCGCGATCTCCCCCGCGTGGCCCGTGGTTGATTCGGAGGTCTTCCGGCCCATGGAGGCCGAGATGGCCCGTGGCCTGGGGATGCGCAAGGAGGGCTTCGACCCTCCGTACTTCCTGGCCTACCGGCTGACCGATATCCGGGCCATGGAGGTGTCGGCCTCCTTCGGCGCAATCACGGACGACGATGCGCAGGAGTCCCGCGTGCTCTACATCGAGGTCCGGGTCGGCACGAGGACCCTCGACAACACGGATCTGGGCTTCCAGGGATGGCATGTTTCAGCCGGCGACGCGTCCGAATCCCTGCGGACCCAGCTCTGGACCCTGACCGACAAGGCCTACAAGAGCGCGGTGGCCGGCTACCTCGAGAAGAAGGCCAAGCGCGCCACCGAGTTCATCGCGGAGCCGCTCGATGATTTCTCCGTGGAGGTCTCCACGGTCTTCACGGGCCCTTCCCCGCGGTCCGACCTCCAAGGCGAACGCGGCAGGCTGCTCGAGCTGCTGCCGCGGCTGAGCGCGGTCTTCCGTGAATACCCGTACGTCTACGAGTCTCAAGCCACGGCCCGGCGCCGCTGGAGCCGGCGCTACCTTCTGACGAGCGAAGGGACCCGGATCGCGGCCGAGGGCAGTCATGTGCCCGGGGTCTTGCACCTTTCCGCCATGACCAGGGCCCCGGACGGGATGCGGCTCGACGCCCTGGCGGGATTCCCCTACCGGGAGTGGGGGGACCTGCCCTCCGAGGAGGCGCTCGTCGAGGCCGTCCGCCGCCTGGCCCGCCAGCTCGACGAGGGCCGCATGGCCCCGGTCCAGCCGCCCATGGCCGCGCCCGTCATCCTCGACTCCGAGGTCACCAGCGTCTTGTTCCATGAGGCGCTCGGGCACAAGCTCGAGGGCCAGCGGCAGCGCGATCCGGCCCACAGCCAGATCTTCAAGGACCTCGTGGGCAAGAGGGTCATCCCGGAGCACCTCAGCTTCATCGACGATCCGACCCTGGCGGTCTTCCAGGGGACTCCGGTGAACGGCCACTACCTTTTCGACGAGGAGGGTGTTCCGGCCCAGCGGGTGACCCTCGTGGACCACGGCATCCTCAAGAACTTCCTCATGTCGCGCTGGCCCGTGAAGGGCTTTCCGAACTCGAACGGCCACGGCCGGGCCGACGCGTACCGCCACCCCACGGGCAGGATGGGCACCATCATCGTGGTCGCCCACCGGCCCGTGAGCCCGGCGGAGCTGGAACGGAGGCTGCGCGAGCTCTGCAGGGCCAAGGGCAAGCCCTACGGCTTCCTCCTGGTCGGCTCTTTCGGCGGGGAGAACCCGAACCTGCGGCGCGCCGCCCAGACTTTCGAGGTGAGCCCCAGGCTCATCTATCGCGTGGACGCCGCGACCGGGGCCAGGACCCGCGTGCGCGGGGTCAAGATGGCCGGCACGCCGCTCGTGCTCCTCGACCGCATCGTGGCCGCCGGAGACGACGCGCAACTCTCCAACGAGTTCGTCTGCGGCGCGGAATCTGGACGAGTGCCCGTGGGCCAGATCGCGCCCAGCGTGCTCCTCTCCGAGGCCGAGCTCCAGCGCATCCCCGAGGACCGCAGCGTGCCGCCCCTTCTACCGTCCCCTTTCCTGGAGGAAAGGGGACGGAAGCCCGACGATCCGGGTCCGAGAGGAGAGCGATGAGCCTTTCCGCGGCGTTGGTCGTTCTCTTCTTCTCCGGGTCGTTTCCCTTCTTCCCTCTCCACGCCTCAGCGGGTCCGTCCGCTCTCCCTCAGGATGCCTTGGATTCCGCCATGTCCTTCGAGCTCGCCCGCTCCGGGGGACTCAAGGATGAGGGATACCCTCCGCCCTACTATGTGGGCCTGGCCGCCACGGACCTCGAGACCAAGGAGCGGGTCTGCGTCATGGGCCGGGAGCGCTATGCCGCGGACCGGCGGCAGAGGATCCTCACCCCGGACATCCGAGTGGGGAGCCCCGGGATGGACAACCATCCGGTCGGCATGCCTTCGGACATGGCGGGCCGTTCGGTCCCGTTCGAGAACGACCTCTTCGCCCTGCGCCACGGGCTCTGGCGGCTCATGGACCTGGCCTACAAATCCGCGTCGGCCGACTACCTGCGCAAGCAGGCCCTGCGGGTGAGCCGGGGCAAGGCCGAGTACGACTTCGACGACTTCAGCCGGGAGGCGCCGAACCGCTCAGCGAGGGCCCCGGACAGGGGAGGCTGGGATCGGGAGAGGATCGAGAGGCTCTGCCTCGAAGGCAGCCGCGCTTTCAGGAAGGCTCCCGGCCTCCTGCACGCCGAGGTCTCGACGGCCCTGTCCCGCGAGGATTGGCGCGTGCGCGACACAGAGGGGCTCTCCGTGGATTTTTCCAGGGACATCGCCGAGATCGAGCTGGAGGCCGTGGACATCGCCACGGACGGGCTCAAGGTGGCGGTCAACAGCAGGTTCCTTGCCGCGGCCGAGATCGGGCTCCCCGGCCTCGGCGAGGTCGAGGGGGCCGTGCGGGAGATGATGGCCGACCTCGCGGCGCTCAAGGTCGCGGTGACGACCTCTCCCTTCGACGCCCCGGCCGTGCTCGACCCGTCCATCGTGGCCGCCGTGGTCCTGTCCGTCGGCACCCGGCTCTCGGGCGAGGAGCAGCGCAACCCGAGCGGCACCCAGGTCTTCCGCGACAAGCTCGGCACCCCGGTGCTCTCTCCGATCCTCACTCTGGTCGACGACCCCACCCTCGTGTCGTTCCGGAACAGGCCCCTTCTTGGGACCTACGCCTTCGACAACCAGGGCATCCCCGGCCAGCGGGTGGTCCTCATCGAGCGCGGGATCCTCAAGGGCTTCCTCCTTTCGCGCTACCCGGTCATCGGCTTCCCGCGCTCCAACGGCCACGGCCGCCGGGCCCCGGGCTATCTCGCGGTCGGAACCCCGGGCAAC
Source organism: Elusimicrobiota bacterium (assembly GCA_016234805.1). Lineage (GTDB taxonomy): Bacteria > Elusimicrobiota > Elusimicrobia > UBA1565 > UBA9628 > JACQWX01. The sequence continues at coordinate 3,093 of JACRNU010000045.1, read as the reverse complement.
CTCATCCTTTCCGCCCGCGAGACCGTTTCCGAAGAGAAGCTCTTCGAGCTTTTGAGGAAGGAACTCAAGCGGCGGGACAAGCCCTACGGCCTGTGGGTGCGCAAGCTCGGAGGCTTCAGCCAGTCCCAGTCCACGGGCCGCCAGGACGCTCTGCGCGTTTCGGCGCGCCTGGTCTACATGGTGGAGGCCAAGACCGGGAAGAAGACCCTGGTGCGCAACCTCGACGTGGTGTGCACGCCGCTGACCCTCATGGAGAACATCCTGGCCGCCGGGGACCGCTCCGAGGTCACGGACCTCGTGGCCGGGGTGCCCGTGTCCGTGGTGGCGCCCAGCCTTCTCGTTTCGGGCGTCGAGCTCCAGCGCTCGGAAGCCAAGCCCGAGAAGGCCCCGATCCTGCCCCCTCCGCCGGCGGAGGAATAAATGATGAGGATCTTTGCGTCTTCGGCGGCGTTGACGTTGTTCTGTGCGTTCACCACATCCTCCTCTTGGGCGCAGGCCCAGGGCAAGCCCGGCAGCGCCGCGGCTGGGCTGATCGTGGGTGAGAAGGCCCTCGCTACGCAGGCGCATCTTCCCGTGGGAAGGACGCTGATCGTGCGTCTGCCCGGCAACCCGACCACGGGGTTCGGCTGGGAGGTGGCTGGAGGGACAGGGACCGTCGCGGTCCTGGAAGGCTCTGTCTCCTATGAGTCCGCGCCGCATCGGTCCGGCATCGTCGGCTCCGGAGGGACTTTCACCTCCGTGTTCAAGGCCGCGGCCGCGGGCAGGACGGTCCTGCGGCTCGAGTACCGCAGGCCGTGGGAGAAGGGCGTCGCCCCTGCCAAGACCTTCAGCGTGGAGATGACGGCTTTCGCAGGCGCGGCAGCGCTCGATGAAAAGGCTGCCAACGGCGCTCTGCTGGTCCCCAAGGGCGCGGAGATCATGCTCCGGCTCGCCATCGACGACGAGACCCTGACCCAGGAGATGATCCGGCCCAAGGGAGCGGTGGCGTTCGTGGATTCCGACTTCCGGGCCGACCTCGTTCCCGGCCACCTCTATCGTTTTCGCGCCGAGGAGGCGGGAGAGGACGAGATCCGGGTGCGCTTCCGCAGGGACGGGCCCGTCACCAAGGTCATCCGCGATTACCGGGTAGCGGTCCGGGTCTATTGAGCGGCTACCGCCTGCTCGGTCGCTCGGTGGCGGTGGCATGGCCAGTCGTGGCCTGCGCCGGCCTGGCGACGCTGACGGCGCTCGTCAACGCGTGGGGGTTCCGCTCGCACCTGCCCATGTCCGAGGCGATGGCCTCCGTTCAGCGCAAGTGGTTCCTGCTGGACTACTGCTCTGCAGTCCTGTTCATGGGAGAGAACGTCATCCTGGGCATCACCGGCGACGAGGTGTTCGCCTTCTCGTGCGTCCTGGGGACCGAGCTGGCGGTGTTCCTCGCGCTGATGCGGCATTTCTGGCGGCAGGGGTCGAGGGGCGGCATGCTCTTCGTCCTGTTCTGGCTGGGCACCATGATGTTCGGCGAGGCCTTCTACATCGCCGACGCCCGGGACAGCACCATCCTCGCCATCCTGCGGGAGGGCGGCTTCTCGGGTCCGGGCGGCCGGGACTGGGGGGAGAAGCTCGCCGCGGTCGGCCTGAGGGATTACTGCGTGGGGCTTGGTCAGATCGAGTTTTTCATGGCCTGGTGGCTCATGGCGTTCTCCGTCTCCTGCGGCGTCTGGCTCCTCTGGAGGTGGGCCTGGGCGCAGGTGCCGGAATAGGTTGACCGTTCTGTAAGCTTTTGGTAATATCAACTCCATATTAAGACTCAAAATGGAACTGATTGGCCGATTCCTGCCAACGCCGAACAAGAGCTTCTTTCTGTTTGGGCCCAGAGGCACCGGAAAATCCACCTGGACGCAAAGCGTATTTAAGGAAGCGCTGCGGATCGATCTTCTTTCTCCGTATGCCTTCCGGCGCTATGCGGCCCGGCCGGAACGCCTCCGGGAACTGCTCCAAGGCAATCCGCGCCGGAAGGCGGTCATCGTTGATGAGGTCCAGAAAATCCCGGCTCTCCTGCCGGTCATCCATGCCTTGATCGAGGAGAAGAGAGGGCTGACCTTTGTTCTGACCGGCTCCAGTTCGAGGAAACTCAGGCGGACCGGCGCCGATCTTTTGGCCGGCCGGGCCGTGGTCCGGACCATGCATCCGTTCATGGCCGCCGAGATAGCTTCCCGCTTTGATCTCGACCGCGCTCTTCGCCAGGGGCTGCTCCCGCTGGTTTTTGGGGACAAGGACCCGGAAGACGTTCTGCGGGCCTATGCGGCGCTCTATGTGCGCGAAGAGGTCCAAATGGAAGGCTTGGTTCGAAACATCGGGAATTTCTCCCGGTTTCTAGAAGCCATCAGCTTCTCGCAGGCCGGCCTCCTGAACTTGAGCAACGTGGCGCGCGAGTGCGAGGTGGAGCGCAAGGTGGTGGAGAGTTACGTCTATATTCTGGAGGATTTGCTGCTGGCTTTCCGGCTGCCCGTTTTCACCAAGCGCTCCAAGCGCGCGGTGGCCGTTCATCCCAAGTTCTATTACTTTGACGCCGGGGTCTACCGATCGCTTCGTCCCCAAGGGCCGCTGGATCGCCCTGAAGAAATCGACGGCCATGCCCTGGAAAGCTTGGTGGCTCAGCACTTGAAAGCCTGGAACGCCTACGGGGGCGAGCAGCATCAGCTTGCTTTCTGGCGCACGCGTTCCGGCGTGGAGGTCGATTTCATCATCTACGGACCGCAAGGGTTTTGGGCCGTGGAAGTCAAGAATGCGGACCGCGTACGCGATGAGGAACTGAGAGGCTTAAGGGCGTTTCGCGATGATTATCCGGAGGCCAAGGCGCTGTTCTTGTACCGGGGGCAGGAGAGGCTTAAGCGAAATGGAATACTTTGCCTGCCGTGCGAGGAATTCCTGAGGGGACTCGTTCCGGGGAAAAGGTTGGAGGTTTAAGAGCCATCGCTCCTAGGTTAATTTCGTGAGCTTCTGGCCACCGCTGATATGAGCGAGAGACTTCCACCGTCGCCGGCCTCGAACAAAGTTGCGGCGCCGTCGATGGCTGTTTCGCTTCCGCACGAGGATCGCGTCCAGCGTGGT
>JACRNU010000081.1 GCA_016234805.1 Elusimicrobiota bacterium | reverse complement strand
TGAAGAGGATGCGCCTCGACGTCGGGAAGCTCCTTCTTCCCGAGCGACGAACCGACCGACGCTACCCTCGTCATGTCAAAATCAAGATGAGCGGCTATCTGCGCAACGACGGGCACCCGGCTTAAGTGAACGGCATTGCGGCTAGCCCTGTCGTGCTAGCCCTGTCCAGAGGCAGGGAAAAATGGCACAATCTATCCTCTGAGAGGTGATCCACCATGTTTGGTACAGGATGGGGTGAATGGCTGTTGGTCGGGGCTGTGGTGCTGCTCCTCTTTGGAGCCAAACGGCTCCCTGAGCTCGCGGAGAGCTTCGGAAAATCCATCAAGTCCTTCAAGAAGGGCATGAAGGAAGCGGAGGAGGAACCCTCGTCTAAGAAAGGACCTGATGCCCAGGATCCCCCCAAGAGTGCGTAAGTGAACATCGACTTCCGACAGGCTCCGCTCTACGCCATCTGGGAAACCACCCGCTCCTGCGCCCTGGCCTGCAGCCACTGCAGGGCCGAGACCCTCACCTGCAGGGACGAATCCGAACTCTCCACCGAAGAGGGCAAGAGGCTCCTGACCGACGTCTCCTCCATGGGCGGGCCCATCGTCATCCTTTCCGGCGGGGACTGCCTCAACCGGCCCGATCTCGCGGCCCTGGTGGCGCACGGCAAGCACCTGGGCCTGCGCATGTACGGCTTCCCGGCCTCGACGCCCGCGGTCACCCCGGAGAGGATGACGGAGCTCAAAAGCGCCGGGATCGACGGCTTGAGTTTCGGCATCGACGGCCCGGATGCCGTGTCGCACGACTCCTTCCGCAAGGAGGAGGGGGCTTTCGAGCAGTCCCTCAAGGCCATCGAGACCGCCCGGGCCGCCGGGGTGCGCGTCGCGGTCCGCACCAGCGTCGCGGAGTGGAACTACCCCCACATCGACCGGATCATCGCCCTGGTCGACACCCTGAGCCTCTCCTGCTGGGAGCCGCATTTCCTCGTGCCCGTGGGCAGGGTGCGGAGCTTGCGCGGCATCTCCGCGCAGGACTTCGAGGACGTCTTCGAGCGCCTCCACAAGCTCAGCCTCTCCGCCTCCTACGACGTCAAGGTCTCCGAAGCCCCTCACTACAAGCGCTTCTCCCTGCAGAAAACCGAAGCGGGAGCGGAGACCAAGCGGCCGGCCGCCGGCTGCGGAGCCGGCCAAGCCCCGGAGCAGGCCGTCAACTCCGGCAACGGCTGCGTCTACATCGACCATGTGGGCAACATCTGCCCCTCCCCATGGCTGCCGCTGGCCGCGGGCAATGTCCGCACCCATCCCCTGGCCGAGACCTACCGCGACGCCCACCCCTTCCGGGAACTGAAGGACCCCAAGCTCCTCAAGGGCCGCTGCGGGGTCTGCGAGTACAACCGCGTGTGCGGCGGGTCCAGGGCCCGGGCCTGGGCAGTGACCGGGGATTTCCTGGAAACCGACCCCTATTGCGCATACACGCCCAAGGCCATGCGGGTCGCGTCTCAAGCCGCCTCCTGACCCGCGCCTTCACGAAATGCCCGCAGTGAAACTCCGCCGGCACGAGGCCGGCGGCATCTTAGAGGTTTAACGAAAGTTGTTTGGGTCCCTCCGCATGGGACCGCTGGTAACGAATGTATCGCTTGATAACGTCGGCTGTCACCGCGTCGCCCGTGGCGCGCACG
>JACRNU010000068.1 GCA_016234805.1 Elusimicrobiota bacterium | reverse complement strand
CTGCCCAAGGAAGGCTTCCTGCAGGGCCTGCGTCGGGTGACCAAGCGCCATGGGGCGCTCCTGATCTTCGATGAGGTCATCACGGGCTTCCGGCTCGCCTACGGCGGCTGGCAGAGGGTCTGCGGCATCAGGCCGGACCTGACCGTGCTGGGCAAGATCGTAGGCGGGGGCCTGCCCCTGGCCGCCTACGGCGGAAGGCGCGACATCATGCGCCTGGTCGCCCCCCTGGGGCCGGTCTACCAGGCCGGGACCCTCTCGGGCAACCCCGTGGCTGTCGCGGCAGGCAGGGCGACCCTGCGCCTGCTCAAGACCGAGGATCCGTATCCTGTGCTCGAGCGGCGGACCCGGGCTCTCGTTTCAGTCATCCGGGACGCGGCCCGCAGGGCCGGAGCGCCGGTTACGGTCAACACCGTGGGCTCCATGTTCACCGTGTTCTTCACGGACCACCCGGTCGTCGATTATCCCACGGCGCTCCAGGCGGACTCCGGCTCCTACGGAGCCTTTTTCCGCGCCCTTCTGGAGGAAGGAGTCTATTTCCCGCCTGCGCAGTGGGAGGCCGCATTCCTGTCCAGCAGCCACCGGCCCGCGGACCTGGAACGGGCCGGCAAGGCCCTGGCCAGGGCTTTGACTGCTGTGCGCGGGTCCAGGGGGAAGCGCTCATGACGCGGACCCCGCCCCCCCAGGACATGGTCCGGCCCGCTGCTCCGGGGAAGCCGCTCCTGGATTCCATGGCCTCCGCAAAGCTCCTCTACTGGCTCCTGCCCCTGCTCATGGCGGGTTCGATCCTCGGCACGCTCGTGCCGCAGGGAGAGAGCCCGGACTTCTACTCGCAGCGCTTCGGCGCCTGGGCCGGGCTCGTGAGGGTCTTTCAGGTCAACGACCTCTACCATAGCTATTGGTTCGTGTTCCTCATGGGGCTCTTGGCGGTCAACCTCTCGCTCTGTTCCTGGAAGCGCCTGGCCCTTCTGCTCATCCGAAAGGACGTCTTCGTCAGCCACATCGGGATCATCGTGATCCTGGCCGGCGGCATGGTCAGCGGCGTGGCGGGCCGGCGCGGCAACATGCCCCTCTTCGAGGGCCAGGCGCGCGACCTGGTGGAGGCCGCCGGGGGCGCCTTTCGGATGCCCTTTGCCGTGCTCCTTGAGAAGTTCGAGGTCGAATACTACGGCGCGGGCCTGCACCAGCTGACCGTGACGCACCGTTCCGAGGGGTGGAGCGAGACCGTGTCGGTCGAGCCCGGCAAGGAGACCGTCCTTGCGGGCGGCAAGGCGAAGGTCGCGCTCAAGGACTTCTACCCCGATTTCGTGATGAGCGAGAGCGGGCCTGCCACGCGCTCCCAGTCTCCGGAGAACCCCGCTGTTCGCGTGGAGATCGCGGACAGCCAGGGCTCGTCGACGCGCTGGGCCTTCGCCAAGTTCGACGACTTCCACCCCGGGCAGGACAGCCGCTACGACCTGCACTACGCGCTCGAGCCCGCCAGGATCAAGCAGTTCCGCAGCGACCTCGGCGTGGTGGAGAACGGGGTCGTGGTCAGCCGCAAGAGCATCAATGTCAACAACCCACTGCGCTGGCGCGGCTACACCGTGTACCAGTCCGGCTGGGATCCGGAGAACCCCGGGTACTCCAGCCTCCTGGTGAACCGGGACCCTGGAACGGCCCTGGTCTACCTTGGATTCCTCCTTCTGCCGCTTGGGCTTTGCTGGACTTTCATCCGGTCCATGAACAAGCCGACATGATGGCGTGACCGAGGTCGCCCTTGAAATGTCTGGATTTCTTCACTATACTTCCTTGAGCTATCTGATGAACTCCTCCCGCCCCCAGGCGTCCATGCCTTCCGTCGGCCGCAGGGGGTTCACACTGGTGGAGCTGATGGTCGTTGCCAGCGTTCTCGGGATCATGGCTTCGATCGCGGCCCCGAAATTCGCCGGCATGCTGCGCAAGGCGCAGGAAGGGGCGGTGAAGGGGAACCTGGGGATGCTGCGATCCGCGCTCAGGATCTATTACGCCGACAATCAGGGCATCAGTCCGACCTGCGACGTGGCCGCCGATTCCGTCGTCTTCGCCAACTCTCTCCAGCCCAGGTACATCGGGTCCGTCCCTGAGCTCAAGAGCGGCCTGCATCCTCCTGTCTCCACAGTCTATTGCGATTACGAGTTGATCCCTGGCTCCGTCCACGACGGCCAGGGCTGGTATTACAACGGCGCTCTACCGGAGGACTCCAACTTCGGCGGAATCTGGGTCGCGTGCGACCACACGGACGTCAAAGGCAGTTTCTGGACGAGCTACTGAAATGAACCAGCCCCACTCCCCGCCCCAACTCCAAGATCAAGCCCAAGACCCATCTCAGCCGAAGAAGAAAGACATCACGCAGATGATGAAGATCGGCGGAGGGGCCTTGCTGCTCTGCGTTTCGATCGGGTTGTTCTTCAAGAGGATGCCTTCCACCAAGTATGCCGAGGTCCATGCCGACAAGCCGCGGACGAGGCCTGTGGCGGCTGCTCCGGCCCCGGCCCCGGCCCCGGCTCCGGCTCCGGCCCCGGCTCCGGCCCGGGCCCCAAGCCCGGCTCCGGCTCAGAGCCAGCCCGCTCCCCAGCCGTTGGCTCCCGGACCCGGCGTTCTGACAGCCGCGTCCCTCCCCGCGGCCGGGTCTGAGGCGGCTGTTCCGGAGAAGGTGGACCTGGTCGATGCCTGCAAGGCGGAGGTCGGGGTCCTCTGCTACGAAGTCCCTGAAGAGGGGCTGCCGTCCTGTCTCGGCCGCTACGCGGATGTCCTGATGAAGGACTGCAAGAGCGCGCTGAAAGCGTTGGGCGCTGACCGCGATTAGCGGCAGCCGCTTTCCCTGCGGGGACATGGGGGCAGGGGCACGGCGGCCTTCGCAGCCTTCTCCGCGCAGTCATCGGGCTCGCAGCAGGTGTGGCAGACGCGCTTCATGGCGCTGAACGCCTGGAGCTCGACTTCCGGGGCGATGAACCCTTCCTTCGGGGACTGCTCCTGCAGGAGGTCCGTGCTGAGGTATTTCTTGTTGTCGTCCGGGAACACCGTGACCACCACGGCGTCTTCGCCCATCTTCTCCTGGAGCATCAGCGCTCCGATGAAATTGGCTCCGCTCGAGATGCCGACCGCCAGGCCGAGCTGGGCGGCCAGCTTCTGAGCCATCAGGATCGCGTCGCTGTCGTCCACGGCCACGACCCCGTCGAGCTCGGAGAGGCGCACGATGGCCGGGATGAACTCGTCCGAGATGCCCTGGATCCGGTGCTTGCCCGCCTTGCAGCCCGTGCTCAGGGTGGGGGAATTGGCCGGCTCAAGGGGGTGCAGGCGCACGGCCGGGTGCTGTTGCTTCAGGTAGCGGCCTACGCCCATGATCGTGCCGCCGGTACCCACCCCGGCCACGAAGGCGTCGGGCTTCAAGTCCTGGAAGCGCAGCTGCCACCATATCTCCGGCCCCGTGGTCCGCACGTGCGCTTCCACGTTGTCCTCGTTGGAGAACTGCCTGGGCAGGAAGGCGCCGGGGTTGGCGGCCGCGAACTCCTCGGAGAGCCGGATGCTCGCTATGAACCCGCCCTCCTCCCTGCTGACGAGGCGGATCTCCGCGCCCAGGCTCCGGATGAGGTCCTTGCGCTCCTTGCTCATCCAGTCCGGCATGAAGATCGTGACAGGGTGCCCCAGGGCCCGCCCGATGGCCGCCAACGAGATGCCGGTGTTCCCGCTCGTGGCTTCCGCGACCGGAGCGCCGGGCGCGAGAGTCCCGCGCTTGCAGGCCATGGCTAGGATGTGCAGGGCCATGCGGTCCTTGATGCTGCCCGTCAGGTTGAGGTTCTCCGCCTTGGCATAGATCCGCCGGGACCGGCCCTTGTATAGGCAGTCCACGGCCAGCAGGGGCGTATTGCCCACCAGGTGCCCCAACTGGCGGAAGCGGCGCTCGATGTCGGGGTCGGCCATCGTGTAGAGTATAGCCCGGCCGGGATGGACAAGGGAAGGCCCCCGGTTAGGATATAATAGCCGCAGCGGGCCCGGAGAGGCCCGGGATTCGGCGCACAGGGGGAAGAATGGGCGACGCAGACAAGTCGGCTCCCGTGATCGACAGGCTGATGAAGTTCCTGGCGCAGGACCTGTGGCGCATCCGCGCCAAGGACCTGCCGCGCTCCCGGTCCCTGCTCATCCATCCCCTGCGGGTGGTGCTCCGCGCCTGGCGGGGTTTCGACGAGAACAAATGCCAGCTGCGGGCGTCGGCCCTGACCTTCTATTCCCTCCTGTCCATGGTGCCGGTGGCGGCCATGGCCTTCGGCGTGGCCAAGGGGTTCGGCTTCGAGAAGCACCTGGAGAAGCTGGTCCTCGAGAAGCTCCAGGGGCAGGAGAAGATCGCGGCCCAGGTCATCGCCTTCGCCAACAGATTCCTCGAGAACACCAGCGGCGGCCTCATCGCCGGGATCGGCGTGGCGGTCCTGTTCTGGACCGTGGTGAAGGTCCTCGGCAACATCGAGGCCTCCTTCAACGACATCTGGGGGGTCAGGAAGCCGCGGACCCTGATGCGCAGGCTGGCGGACTACCTGTCCATCATGCTGATCTGCCCGGTCCTGCTGATCGTCTCGAGCAGCACGACCATCTTCATCGCGTCCCAGGTCGAGCTCCTGCTCAAGCACCTCTCCTTCCTCGGGGCTCTGGCGCCCCTCTTCGTGCTCGTCCTCAAGCTCCTGCCTTTTGCCGTGGTGTGGGTGATGTTCTCCTTCATGTACGTCTTCATGCCCAACACGCGCGTGAGGTACTCGGCCGCGCTGCTGGGCGGCGTCGCCGCCGGGACCATCTATCAGCTGACCCAGTGGATCTACGTCACGTTCCAGATCGGGGTGACCGGGTACGGCGCGGTCTACGGCAGCTTCGCGGCCCTGCCGCTGTTCCTGGTGTGGCTGCAGGTCAGCTGGCTGATCGTGCTCCTGGGCGCCGAGATCTCCTTCGCCGCCCAGAACGTGGCGACCTACGAGTTCGAGCCGGACAGCCTCCTGATCAGCTATTCGTTCAGGAGGCTCCTGACCCTGCGCATGGTGAGCTTCGCGGTCAAGAGGTTCTGCCAGGGGGAGCCGCCGTCCACGGAAGCCGACTTCGCCGTGAGCCTGGACATCCCCATCCGCCTCGTGCGCCAGATGCTCTTCGAGCTGGCGTCCGCCGGGGTGTTCTCCACGGTCGTCCCCGTGGAGGGGGACGACAACGCCTTCCAGCCGGCGCACAGCGCCGAAGCCTGGACCATCCGGGACGTCATGGCTATGCTGGAGAACAAGGGCACCACGGACATCCCGGTGCTGGAGTCCCCTGAGCTCAAGAGGCTCCGAGGCAACCTGGAAACGCTCGCCCACGCGGTCCGTGCTTCCCCGGCCAACATGAAGCTCAAAGACGTCTAAGCGCCTAAAGAAACCTAGGAGCCATCCGAAAACCCTAGGGCCCTGGACCCGGCACGCGGCAGAACTCTATCGTGTCGGGCTGCCGGCGCCGCGGGAACGGGACGAAAGGACGAGCTCGACGCACACCCCGAAGTGGTCGCTCAGGGTGGCGTACCGACCGCCGCCGATGCGCGCCGGCTGGTCGAGGACGTAGCGGGCGGTCAGGAGCGTGAAGCGCTCCGTCGAACCGTCCCGCACCAGGATGTAGTCGATACGCTTGCCGGGCGCGGCGTGGCAGGGCAGCCGGTAGTACTTTCCCGAGACCATGCTCGGCTCGAGGCTCCCCTCCATGCAGTCGCGCAGTCCGGTCGAACCGAGGAACTCCCTCAGGAGCCTGGACGAGGGGACGAGGTTGAGGTCTCCGGCCAGCACCAGAGGCAGGTCCAGGCCCGAGGCCAGGACCTGCCGCGTGAGCTCGGCCAGCTGCCTGGCCTGAATCTCAGGATACGGGTCCCCCCTGGCGAGCGCCAGCCTTTTCCAGATGTACTCCGCCGTGGAGCGCGATCCTTTGGCGTCCGGGCCCGCTTCCCCGCTCCGCCAGATCCGATAGTCGGCCACCGGATGCGTGGCCACCAAGCGGAAGGGCGGCGCTGACGGCGGCCGGACCACCGCCGAGACCATGCCCTTGCGGCTGATGCGGGCCAGGGCCGAATACCTCAGGAGAGGCCCTTGATGCTGGAACCGGTCGAAGCGGGGCTCATCCAGAGGGAATCTGGAGAAGACGGCCAGCCCCCCTGCGAAGCTCCTCCAGGGACGGATCCCCGAGAACGAATGCCTCCAATCACGGAGCGCGGCCTGGAGGAGCTTGAAGTGCCGGGGCAGGAACACTTCCTGCAGCACGACGACGTCGGGGTCCAGCTCGACGATCTTCGACCCAAGGAGCTCCAAGCGGGTCTTGATGTCGCCGGAAAGAACGGGCAGGGCACAGCAGTTATAAGTCAGCAGGCGCATCGGCACGGTGATTATGCCAAAATCCGGGCCCATGGCGGGCCTTTCCCCTTGCGGGAGGCGTGTCCGCCGCTCCCTTGATTTTGGAGGGGAGTCCCATAACCTGAATACGAGCGAGGCCGGAAAAGGTTCCCTACCAAGGTCGCCTTGGCGCGGGAGTTCGGCATCGATCCCGTCCTGCTGGCCAGGATGGTCCGTCTGGCCAACCTCGCGCCGGAGATCCAGGAGCACATCCGCGCCCTGCCGCCCGTGGCCGGGCAATGCCACTTTACGGAGAGGCGGCTGCGTCCGTTGGTCCGCCTTACGGACTGGGCCGCCCAGATGCGGGCGTTCCGGGAGCTCCTCCTCAAACCTCTGAGGAGACGGAAAGCGAATTTGCGTTCCCGAACCACGGCCAAGAACGGCAATAAATCGCCCCCTTGACAAATGTATCATATGTGATACAATATGAACAGGAGGGCACTATGAGGAAAACAGTTCCGGCCAGTCAGGATTTCCTAGGGATCGTCGCCATTGGAAGCGTCATTGGGAATTTGGTCCAGGCCAACGAGATGACCACCGTGAAAAGGCAGCTCGGCAAGCTGAGCGCTATGTACCGCGGCCTAACAGGCTGCTGAAAAACCCCTTGCGGAGTGTTGACACAAGTGACCCGCGTCTTGGAAAATCATAGAATCTCTCGACGGAACACCGACGAGAGGAGACCAACCAAGATGATGGGGACAGCCGAAGGACAGAAGTCCAT
>JACRNU010000075.1 GCA_016234805.1 Elusimicrobiota bacterium | reverse complement strand
CCCCTCGAACGACGCCGGAAGCGTGCCGTCGCCCAAGGAGACAAGCGACGATGCCAGCCCCATGGGTATCCCCTTCTCGGCGTTCGAGGGAACACTCTACCATTTCTCGTCGAGAGGCCGGCTTAAGTGAACGGCATTGCACCTAGCCTGGATTCCCACGGCGGGGTCGCCTCCGGGCTCACCAGGCGTCGAGCCCCCCGGCTTTCCGGCCCTCCAGCGGCTCCTCGAGGTCGTCGCTCAGGGCGTTGAAGAAGTCGAGGCCGGTCTGCTCCTCGATGAGGTCCACGGTGGTGATGTGCTCGGCGAGCTCCTTTGGGTCTGAGGGGGCATTGGGCAGGAGGAAGGCGATGACGCGGGGCGCGCCGTCCTCGCCCCGGGAGCTGACGATCTTGAAGAAGTGCGTGGGCACGGCCACGCGGCGCTTGCCGATGAGCTGGAACTTCATCATGCCTCCTTCCGCGACGAAGACCGGGCCGGTGACGACCCAGACCTCTCCGCGTTCCTGCGACCAGCGCCGCACCCGGTCCTCGAGCTTCTTCCAGACGCCGCGATTGAATCCCTTGCCGACCTGCGGGGTGATGTTGGAGAGGAGGAAGCTCTCCTCCATCTCGTCCTGGTCGGTCTTCATGTCCGCGGCCGGGGCCATGTGGCCGCGGTCGAAGCCGCTTCCCCTGTAGTCCTCGGGCTCGGACCGCTGGAAGGGCTTGAGCTCCGGGTCCGCGACAAAGGCCTTGGCGCGTTCGGTGTTCCCCTTGATCTTCTCGGCCGGGAGGTGGTAGGCCACCCAGTTCGGGATCTTGAGCCAGTTGTTGTGCCCCGCGATGTAGCCGCGCCGGAACAGGAGCTCTCCGGTGCTCGGCAGGCCCAGGGGGAGGTGCTCCTCCACGGACTTCCGCTGGGGCTCGGGCAGGGCGGGCTCGGCGGTCCAGGCCCAGCCGGCCGCGAGGAAGAGCCACAGGCCGGCCAAGGCCGGGCAAGGGAGGCGCATATCCAATGGTATAGTCCGCCCCCGGCGGAATGTCAAGAGGCGTGGGTGCCTAAACGCTCAGTAGGGGAAGATCTGCTCGAGAGTCTTCTCCTCGAGGGCTCCGAGCTTCCTGATGCCGTCGAGGTCCAGGCGCGGCTTGTTGCCCAGGATGAAGACGGTCATGGGCCGCTCCTTGAAGCGGCCGCTGAAGCTCACGAGGTCCGCGAGGGTGTAGCGCAGCGTCTTTTCGAACCGAGCCGGCCTCGGGTCGCCGGTGTAGCCCAGCTTCTCCCAGGACACGAGGGTGGAGGGGACCTGCCGGAAGCCGATCCTCCGGGTGCGGAAGAGCTGTTCCTGCTGCTGGCGGACCTCCGCGAAGCGCTCGACCGACGGGGGCAGGGCGTGCAGGAGGTCGAGCATGACGGAGGCGGCCTCGAGGGTCTTGTCCGCCTGGGTCTCGACCTGGCCGACCAGCATGTTCTCGTCGCCCTTGACCACGCCTTCGTCGTAGTACCCGTACGCGGAGTAGGCCAGGGCCCGCGACTCGCGGATCTCCTGGAAGATGACCCCGCTCATGCTCCCGCCCATGTACCCCGTGTAGAACCGGTAGTCCACGACATGGTCCTGGTGGAAGAGCTCGTCGGCTGAGTAGACGCCGACCCAGGACTGCAGCATGTCGCGGTGGCTTAAGACGACCCGGGGCTTGGAGGCCTTGAGGTAGGAGATCGGCTTGCGGGCCGGGGCGGGCTTGAACTTCCGGGGCCCGAGGTCCACGAGCTTGGCGATCTCGCCGGGGCGGCGGTTGCCCACGTAGAGGCTGCGGCGCCCGTAGTCGAGGAGCCCCCGCGCGACGGACTTGAGCTTCTCGGCATCGAGCTTCTTGAGCTCCGCGTCCGTGAGCTCGGCCAGGACGGCGCTTTCGGCGCCCCGGGAGGCGTACTCCCCGAGGGCGTAATGGATGTACTTCGGGTCCTTCTTGTTGTCCTGGTGGCTGCCGAGCTGCACCGCCACCATCTTCTGGAGGGTGTCCGGGGCCGCAGACTGCTGCTGGAACCGCAGGACCATCAGCTCCAGGGCGGGCCAGAGGTTCTCGTTCAAGCCGCTGAGGCTGACGCTCACGAAGTCGCGTCCGCAGCCGTAGTCCAGGGAGGCCCCGAGGCCGTAGAGCTTCTTCTTGAACTCCTCGGCCGAGAGGTCCCCGGCGCCGGAGAGCTTGAGGAGGTCGACGGCGGCGCAGACCTCGCGCACGGCGTCGCTCCCGAAGTCGAAGACGAGGCTCAGGGCGAAGAGGTCGTTGAACGGGTTGCGCGTCGCGTAGAGCTTCCCCTGCGGCAGGGGGGTGATGGAGTAGTCCCGGCCTTCCGCGAGCCAGACCGGCTCGATATCCTTGGCGGGCATCGCCATGAGCTCCTTGAGGAACGCGGATTGGCGCGAGGGGTCGATGTCCACCTTGGTGAAGCCCGGCTTCGGGATGGAGGGCAGGTCGGGCTTGGCGTTGCGGCGGTAGAGCACGAGGCGGTTATCGCCGAGGTATTGCCGGGCCACCCGCAGGACGTCGTCCTTGGTCACGGTCTTCATCCGCTCGATGCGGCCGGAGGCCTGGCTCCAGGACTCGAAGTCCTGGAAGGCGTCGGCCATGAGGTCGGCCCGGCGCATGTTGACCTCGAGGCTCTTCTTGTGGTTGACCTCGAAGTCCGTGACGACCGCGCGGATGTCCTCCGGCGTGAAGGCCCCGGACTTGAGGGCCGCCACGGTCTCCATGAGCAGGGCTTCGGCAGCCTCCAGGGTCTGGCCCTGCTTGGCCACGGCGAAGGTCTGCCAGGAGCCGCCGTCGTTGAGGATCATGGGGTAGGAGCCCGCGTCCTTGACCTTCTGGGCCTGCTCGAGGCCGAGGTTGATGAGCCCGGCCACGGAGTTGTCCATGAGCATGTCCATGATGAGGAGGGCCTCGTAGTCCGGACTGCTCTTGGGGGCCGTGAGCCAGGATACCAGGACCTTCTCCTCGGCCTCGTACTTGAGATCGACGCGCGTGACTCCCCGCAGGGGCTGGATCCTGGCGGTCTCCTTGCGCGGCAGGACAGCGGGCTTGAGCGCGCCGAAGTTCTTCTCCAGGACCTTGAGCATCTCCACGCGGTCGAAGTCGCCGGAGAGGGCGATCGCCATGTTGTTGGGCACGTAGTAGCGCTCGAAGAAGGCGTACATCTTGGCCAGGGAGGGGTTCTTGAGGTGCTCGATGGTGCCGATGATGGGCACGCCGTAGGGGTGGCCTTTGTACAGGCCGGACATCATGGCTTCCCACAGGATGTCCTCCGCGTCGTCCGCGTACCGGTTCTTCTCCTCGTAGACCGCTTCGATCTCGGACTGGAAGAGCCGGAACACAGGCTGGGCGAGCCGGTCGGTCTCGACCCGGGCCCAGAGCTCGGCCCGGTTCCTCGGGAACTCGCAGGTGTAGGTCGTCTTGTCGTAGCTCGTGCCCGCGTTGAGGTGGGTGACGCCCACCTGGCCGTAGATCTTCTCCAGCTCGTTGGGGATGGCGAAGGCGGCCGCGGCCACGCTCTTGGCGTCGATCTCCTTGTAGATGTTCTCGCGCTCCTTGGGGTCCGCGGTCTTGAAGCGCTTCTCGTAGAGCGCGAGGATCTCCTCCTGCAGGACCTTTTCTTTGGCGTAATCCAGGGTGCCCAGCCGGGCGCTGCCCTTGAACATCATGTGCTCGAGGTAGTGGGCCATGCCAGTGGAATCCCGGGCGTCGTTCCTCGACCCCGCGCGCACGGCGATGGCCGCGCCGACCCGCGGCTCCTGCGGGTTGGGGCTCAGGTAGACCGTCATCCCGTTGGAAAGGCGGTGGATCGTGACCGCCATGGGGTCGTTGGGCAGGGGTTGGTCTCGGAACTCGGGGGCTTGGCCGAAAGCCGCGGAGGCCAGGCCCAGGCAGGCGAGGGCCAGCGCGAATGAGCGGGCGCGTCCGTTTGAGGGAGGCGTCGGGCGGGGAGCGGAGGAAGTCGCGGTGTTCATGGTCAAGGAGTCTCCTTCGGGACAGCGTTGGCGTCCGGCTTTGAGCCGGCTTCATCCCCCGTCATGGGGGCTGTGACGGATGCGGTGTGCGTCGGAGCGGTTGATGGGATGTCCCACACCCGGATGTCGTCGTGCTTGAGGGCGGCCCAGGTGTAGCGGTTCTGCGGGTTCCAGAGGATCCAGCTCGTCACGCCGAAGCGCTGGGCCGCGAGGATCTGGGCGCGGACCTTCTCGGCGTCGTACCGGACCCCCAGGGAGAAGTCCTGGAAGTAGGGCCGGAGCTTGGAGGCGTCAGGGCCGAGGCGGGCGACCGCGTCGCGGATCCCGCGCCTGATAATACGGAAAGGCTCGCGGTTGGGGTTCTTGACCCCCAGTTCGCCCTTGTTGTAATGGGAGGGATACATCATGGGAGAGACCGCGTCCACCTCGCGGGCGAGGTCCGTGATGCGCTGTCCTATGCCCATGTCGGTGCCGGCGCTGGTGGTCATGCCGAAGAGGCAGATGGACATGCGCACGCCGAAAGGCCTGAGGGCCTCGCGGGCCGCCAGGAGGAACTGGAGGATGTTCGCCTCCGCGGTCCTCGGGGAGTGGTCGGCTCTCGAGAACCGGCACAGCTTGGTGTTGCCGTCCGAGGGGAACCGCACGTAGTCGAACTGGATCTCGTCGAACCCGGCGGCCGCGGCCCTGGAGGCGATGGCGAGGTTGTAGTCCCAGACCTCGCGGCGGTACGGGTCCACCCAGGCGACGCCCTTGACGTTGCGCCAGATGTCGCCGCTGGGGGTCTTGACCGCCCACGCGGGCCTCTTGGCTGCCAGGATGTTATCCTTGAACAGCACGATCCGGCCGATGGTCCGGATGCCGGCCTTGCGGAAATCCGACACGCAGGCCTCCAGGTCCGGGATGGCGTTGGTGTAGGCGCCGATCTCCCGGGTCATGGGCACGCCCCGGACGAAGACCCGGCCGTCGTATTCCTTAAGAGCGATCACCACGGCGTTGAGGCCCGCGTCCCGGATCTCCCGGACCATCCGGGAGCGGAACTTGGGCGAGCCCGCGGCCCAGCCGGTCACGTGGACCCCGCGGACCGGTTCCGGCTGGGACACGGTCGCGACATCGGGCTGGAGCTCATCAGCGACCTCCGGGGCCGGAGCCCTTCGGGCCTTGCCTTTGGCCCGGTCCCGGCTGTCCTTCGGGGATGGCGTTGACAGCCGGGGCGCGAAAGCGGGGTCGTCCGTGCCGTGCTGCGCGAAGGCGGCCGGCGCCAGGGCCAAAAGGAGGAGGAGGGGGAGCGTCATGTCCGGGACCGTGAGACTATACCTTATCCAGCCTTGCGCATGCGTGTCCGTTCTGTTAAACTCATGTGGGTTTTTCCCGGTCATCGCGATTTCTGGAGGAAGGAACATGCTGATCGAACTGGTTTTTGGTTGCTGGCTGGCCGCGGGTCCCTCCGCGGTGTGGGCGCAGGGAGCCGCCCCCGTCGCGGAGGCCGAGCCCGCCGTTGAGGAGGCGGCGGAGGAAGCGCCCGCCGAGGCCGCGCCGGCCAAGAAGAAGCCAGGCCGCAAGGGCAAGATCGTGGCCGGCGACCCTTTCCAGATCCGCGTGGCGGAGATCGCCAAGGTCTGGAGGAACCAGATCGCCTTCGGCAAGACCGAGTCCGAGAAGTGGAACGAGTTCTGGACCGGGGTGCGCAACGAGCGGGGAAAGTTCGAGCAGCGCTTGACGAACGAGAGGACCGCTTTCGTGGATTCGCTGAAGTCGCTCGATCCCAAGGACCACGGGCAGAGCCTGCTCGATTTCGAGACCATGCAGTCGAACAAGATGAAGGCTTTCGAGGAGAGCCAGTCCACGAAGATCAAGGATTTCTTCCAGCAGAGGGAGTCCAACCTCCGCGAGTTCGGCATCGCCCAGGAGTCCGAGCGCGAGCGGCTGGCCCAGGCATCCCTGGACTCCTGGGTCGAGGAGCGCGCGCTCCTCAACATCGCCCTGCCTCCGCCCGGATCCGAGTCCCGGAGGGAGAAGAAGGGCAAGGACAAGGACGACAAGAAGGACAAGAAGAAGTCCAAGGACAAAGAGGATTGGTGAGCCGGACCGCCGCGCTTCGCAGCGGCATCCCGCAGGAATGGAGTCCGACATGAAAGAGAAGATTCAGAAGGTCTTGGACGGCATCAGGCCGCACATCCAGGCCGACGGCGGCGACGTGGAGCTCGTCTCCGTGGACGAGAAGTCCGGGGTCGTGACCGTCGCCCTTCGCGGCGCCTGCGGCTGCTGCCCCGGCGCGCAGATGACCCTCAAGAACGTCATCGAGCGCAAGATCAGGGAGGCGGTCCCTGCCGTGAAGGAAGTCCGGGCCGCCTGAGTCCTCCGCAGCCCCTGGATAGGCTCTGAAGCGCGTCGACCTGCACTTCCACTCCCGCTACTCGGACGGCACCCTCCCGCCGGCCGAGCTCGTGCGGCTCGGCCGCGAGGGAGGCGTCGAGCTCCTGGCCCTGACGGACCATGACGGCACGGCCGGGTTCCCCGAGGCCGCGGCCGCGGCGGCCGGAGAAGGCGGACCCCGCGTCCTCTGCGGCATCGAGGTCAGCTCCAACGTCGGGGAGGTCCACATCCTCGGCTACGGCATCGACCGCGAGCGGCCGTGCTTCGTTGAGCGGGTCGCGGACCTGCACCGCCGCCGCCGCGAGCGGGTCGGCCGCATGGTCGAGAAGCTCCGCGGGCTGAAGATGGAGATCTTGCTGGAGGAGGTCTCCGCCTGCTGCGCGGGGGTCATCGGGCGGCCCCACATCGCCGACGCCCTCTGCCGCAAGGGGATCGTGAGCAACCGCGGCGAGGCGTTCGGCCGCTGGCTCGGCGAAGGTCGGCCGGGCTACGTCCCCTCCATGGGCCCCTCACCCGGAGAGGCCATCGCCATCATCCGGGAGGCAGGAGGCTTCGCGGTCCTGGCGCATCCCGACACGGTCGACGACCTCGCCGTGGTCGGCGACTGGGTCCGGCTGGGACTCGAGGGGCTCGAGGCGCACTACCCGACCTACCCTCCCGCGACCGTCAAGCGCTTCTCCGAGCTCGCGGCCGGGCATGGCCTGCTGGTCACGGGCGGTTCGGACTGCCACGGCCCCGGGACCTCGCGGAACAATTCCCTCGGGGTCTCCGTGCCCGACGCGGTCGCCGCCCGCTTCCTGGAGAGGCTGTCCCGATGCGGCTGATCGCCCACCGCGGGGCCAGCGGCCACGCCCCGGAGAACACCCTGGCCGCGTTCCGCCTCGCCCTCGAGATGGGGGCCTCGGCCATCGAGCTCGACGTCCACCAGACGCGGGACGGCGAGCTCGCGGTCCTGCACGACTGGGACCTCAGGCGCACGGGCCGCGGGCTGCCCAAGGGGCATCCGGCCCGGTCCTGGGCGCGCCTGCGCAGGATCAGGGTGGCTGACCTGACCTTCCGGGACCTTTCGGCCGCGGACGTGGGCTCGTGGTTCGCGCCGCGCTTCTCCGGGGAGCGGATACCGCGGCTGGAGGATGTGCTCAAGCTGGCGGCCGGCAGGGCGGAGCTCCACGTGGAGCTCAAGAAGGGCTCGCGGCTCTACCCCTGCATCGAGGCCCGGGTGGTGGACCTCCTCCGGAGGTTCGACGCCCTGAAGTGGGCCGTGGTGTCGAGCTTCGATCATCCGGCGCTCTTCACGGCGCGGAGTCTCGAGCCCCGCCTGAGGCTGGGCTACCTCCTGGGCATGACCAGGATGAAGAGGGCTCTGGCCGAGGCCGCGGAGCTGCGGGCCGAGAGCCTCAACATCAGCCTGAGGCAGGCCACGGCCAAGAGGGTCGGCCTGGCGCGCTCCATGGGGCTGAAGGTCCTGGTCTACACCGTGAACAAGGCTTCGGACCTCCCGAGGCTCGAGAAGCTCGGCGTGGACGGCGTTTTCTCCAACCATCCCGATCTGGGCAGGCCCTTACGCTGAAGCCGGAAAATCGGTAGAATCTCCGTCCATGGTCTGGAACGAGTGGGACGTTCGGACTTTCGAGCGGGCGCAGCGGGAGCGCAAGCCCGTCTTCCTCCATCTGGCGTCGGCGGTCTCGCGCCTTTCGTCCAGCGTTGACGCCGTCTACGAGCGTCCCCAGGTCGCCTCACTGTTGTCGACCAGGTTCGTCCCGGTGCGCGTCAGGGCCGAGGACCGGCCGGACCTCGTCCACCGCTTCGGCAGCGGGGACGCGGCGCCCGTGGTCCTCGACCACTCCGGGAGGGCCGTCTCGACCCTGTCGTTCTTCTCCCCCGAGGACCTCGTGGAGGCCCTCGGCCGGACCGCCGACTCCTGCGCCTTCGGCGGGGATGCGGGCCGGGGAAAGGCCTCCCCTCCGCGGCCCGCTCCTCTCTCCGAGCTCGACCCGGCGCGGCCTGCCGCGGTCCTCGCCGGGCTCAAGTTCGAGGGCTCCGGCTCATGCCCCTGCGCCGAGAGCCTCGAGCTGCTCCTCTACGCGGCGCGGGAGTGGAAGAGTCCGGAGGTCCGGGAAAAGCTCCAGTTCCAGTTCTCCAGGGTGGTCCGGTCCGAGGCCTGGGACAGGAAGGACGGCATCTTCGCCTGGCCGGACGAGGTCCCGCGTCTCGACGTCAACGCCCGGCTGGGCCGGCTCTTCCTCGACGCGTCCGCCTTGACCGGGGACGCCTCCTTTCGCGAGACAGGGCTCAAGGTGGCGGAGTCCCTCCTGAGATCGTTCTATGACGAGCGGGTCGGCGCGTTCCGGCTGGTCCCGGAAGCCTCGGCCCGCGTCTTCTACGCGGACGCCAACGCCATGGCCGCGGTCTGCATGCTCCGGGCCGCGGCCATGAGCAAGGGCGGGGATTGGCGCGAGGCGTCCGACCGGGTCCTCGTCTTCCTGACGAACATGTTCGACATGGAGCGGGGCGTCGCCCACCGCTGGGACGGCAAGGCCGCGCTCCACGGCCTGCTCGGGGACAACGCCTGGACCATCCTCGCCTTGACCGAGTCCTTCCTCTCCGGGGGCAGCAAGGCCCACCGCGAGCTCGCGGACGCCATCCTCAAGATCATGTTCCAGCAGTTCTGGGAGGGGTCTGCGGGCGGGTTCCTGGACCGCGTCCCTGAAGAATCCGACGCCCCTTTCCTGAAGACGGTGGTCCTTCCCGGCCCGCTCAACGCCGTGGCCCTGGAGGGCGCCTGGCGGCTGAATCATCTCAAGGGGAACATCCATTACGGCCGCTGGGCGGAGGCCGGGCTCAAGAGCGTCGTGCCCGCGGCCGACGGGGACGGCTGCGCCGCCGCGGCCCTGGCCCGGGTGCAGGACATGCTGGCCCGCGGCCGGATGGACCTCGAGCTCGTGGGCCGCATCGGCGACGCGGCCACCGAGGAGATGCTCGCGGCCGTCAACAGCCACTACCTTCCCCGCAAGATCGTCTCCTTCGTGGACCCCGACGATCAGGATTTCATCCTGCCGCACAAGCTCAAGACCCAGACATGGCCCAAGCTCTTCGGGTGCATCGACCTCCGGCCCAAGATGGAGGCCGGCCGCCCGAGCGAGGTCGCGGCCCTTCTGGAAGCGATCTCCTGAGATCTTCGTCGCCCGCTGACCGCCTATTCCACCACGCTGACCGTGCCCTCCGCGAGGTTCGCCTCGAAGCGCGCCGGCCCATCTCCGGGGCTGAGCCTGACCCCGCTGAGCGTGACGAGGTAGCAATCCTGGTCGACCCGATCGACCTCCTCCCGCAGGGCCGGAGGCGCGCTCCGGAGGAGAAGGTCGAAGACCGTCTCCTTGCGGCCCGGCGGCGAGAAGGAGTAGACGAGGCGCAGTGCACGCTCCCTGCTGTCGTCGGGCAGCGGGAGGGGCGCTTGAGCGGCCTCCTTCAGGACGCGGGCGCCGGGAGAAGGGAGCGCGGCCGCCTCCGGCATCGGCCCGGACGCTGACGGGGCCGAGGCCGCCCAGCCGGGGAGCCACACTCCGAGCCACGGCAGGACCGCGCCCACGGCCAGCAGGGCCAGGTACGGGAGCAGGAACGGAGGGACGTGGTCGTCCTCTCTTGCCGCGGTCGCGGCATGGACGGCCGCGGTCGGCGCGGGGTGAGCCGGCTTGGCCGCAGGTGCCGGCGTCGGAGCAGGCGCCGGCAGCGGCTCGGGAGGAGGGATGACGACGGGCTCCGGCTGGGACAGCGCCGCGGGAGAGTCGAGGATCGTTTCGAGCCTGTTCCCGGAGGCGTGGAGGGTGGAGTCCACTTGGTGGAGCCGTTCCCGGAGGGAGGCGGCCGCAAGGTGCTGATCCTCGATCTGCCGGCACGAATCAACGACCGCTGCCTCGATGCGGGCGACCCGCTCGACGAGGCCGGGGTCGGTGATGGTTGCCTGCTGAGTATCGTGATATTCCATCCGGGAGCATGATCATTATATCCCTGCCGTGGGGCGGAATTGTGGCGGGGTTGTTGCGGGGATATTAACTGTCTAATGCTATGATATCGAGGTGACCATGAGGCTGATCCTCGCCGCGGTCCTGGGGGTGCTGTCCGCCCCGGCGTCCGGTCAGGGGGACGCGGTCGAGGCCGGAGGCCGAGCGTCACCTGCGCCATCAAGAGAGAGGTCGGCCGCAGGGGACGCGAGCCAGGGGTTCCAGAGCGTCGCGGTCAAGCCCGGGGACACGCTCCGGTCCATCGCCCAGGCCTTCCTGAAGGACCCGGCTCGCTGGGACGAGATCGCCCGGTCCAACAACCTCGCCTCCCAAGACCCGTCCGCGGCCCTGCCCGCCATGGTCCTGCGCCTGCCGAGCAAGTTCGTCCGCGACGAGTTCCAGGCCGCCCGGCTCGTCTACCGGCTGAGCACCTCGTACTTCCGGCGCAAGGACGGGACGCAGTGGGTCCTCACCGCGGACAACATGGAGCTGTTCCGCAACGACGCGGTCAAGACCATGGCCGGCGCCAAGGTCGTGGTGAAGTTCGCCGACGAGGAGCTGATGCAGATCGACTCGGACTCCATGGCCATCATCATGCCGCTTGCCAAGGACTATCACGTCGAGCTCAAACGCGGGGGCGTGGTGTCGGGGAACAGGAAGGTCATGTTGGGCTCGGCCATGGTCTCGCCGGCGACCGCGGACACGGTCTACACCGCGGCGCTGCGCAGCGACAAGAGCACCCTGGTCCAGGTCTATCGCGGAGAAGCGGCCGTGAAATCGGCCGGCCGGACCGTGCAGGTCTCGGCCGGCAAGGCCACCGAGGTCAAGGCCGGCGTGGCGCCCAGTCTTCCGTTCGACATCCCGGATCTCGGCGGGCTCAAATCCTGGGTCGCGGGCTTCGAATCCCAGTTGGCGGCCTTCAAGCTCAAGCTCGGCAAGCCGGGACTTCCCTCGAAGGCCGCGGTGAAGCCCCTCCCCGCGTCCGAGGTCAAGGAGGCCGCGGACCTGGCGAGGGAGGCTGCCGCGGCCGGGACCATCAACGCCCTGATGGGCTACCGCATCCAGTGCTCCCGCGAGAAGGATTTCAAGACCATCATCACGGACCGGTTCTTCGAGCTCGACAACCCCGTCAAGCCCGAAAGCTTCAATCTGCCCTTCAACCAGTATTGGTGCCGCGTCGCGGCCGTGGATCTGCTGGGCATCCAGGCGCCGTTCCGACCCGCCCAGGCCTACTACCTAGGCAGTTCCCGCTGATGGCTGGTGACACCTTCGTGCTGTCCCGCCCATTCCGAAGCATGGCCCTGGCCGTGGTCCTGTTGCCGGCATCCTCCCTGGCCGCGGTCCGTCCGGGCTGGGCCGGGACCGTGGAAGACGCCCAGACTGCCTACGCCGCGGGGGACTTCGTGCGGGCCGTGGAACTCTTCCGGGCCGCGGCCGAGGGGGGCGACCCCTTGGCTCAGTACAACATGGGCGTGCTCTGCGAGGACGGCAAGGGATCGCCAAAGGACTTCAAGGCCGCGGCGGAGTGGTACCGCAAGGCCGCGGACCTGGGATACGGCCCGGCACAGAACAACCTGGCCAACCTCTACACCTTCGGGCTGGGCGTGCCTCTGGATCCTGCCGAGGCCGTGAAGTGGCTGGGCCGGGCAGCGGAGCAGGGCGAGCCAGGGGCGCAGTTCAACCTCGGCATCATGTACACCCTCGGCCAGGGCGTGCCGAAGGACTACAAAAAGGCCGAGCATTGGCTGAGATTGGCCGCGGCTCAAGGCGAGGCCGAGGCCCAGCACAACCTGGGCGTCATGTATGAGAGGGGAGACGGGTTCGCCGCTGATCCCATCGAGGCCTACGCCTGGTACTTCCTCGCCTCGGGTCGGGATTTCAAGCCCTCGGTGGACAAGAAGGCCCAGCTCGGCCTGGTCCTTTCCCCGGAGAAGATCGCGGAAGCGGAGAAGCGCGCTGCCTCCCTGATCCCGACGGCCCGGTCCGCCGCGGTCCCTGCTTCCGATCCCTCCGGGCCGGCTGAGGCGCGGCCGGTCCTTTCTCCGGAGGCTCGAAGGTCCCTGGCCCTGCTGTCCGCTCTGGCCGCCGGGGCTGCGGCGCTGTGGATGGCTGTGAGCGCGGTCCTCTCCCGCAGGCGCGGAAGGCCGTCTTGCGCTCCGGCGGCCGGGCAGGCCGCGGGGGCGGGCAGGGGCTTTGCTCCTCTCAACCACGAGAACCTCCTGCTCGTGGCGCGGGATCCGGAGGAGTGCCTGAAGATCGCCCGCTACTACTGCGCCGCCGGCAAGGGCGCGGACTTCGTGGCGCATAACCCCGGCCGTCCGCCCGAGTTCTACGGCGCTTACGGCCGCGCGTTCCTGTCAGCCGGCGATTTCGTGACAGCCCTGGCTCTTATCGAGCTCAAGGAGTCGCCCGAGACGCTCGATCAATCCCTGGTCTGGACGCTCAAGAAAGCCCTTGCCGAGCGTCCCGCGGGAACCGCTTCCGCCGGGTCCTGGCCCTGGAGGGCCCGGTTGGGCGTGGCAGTGGAGCTCTCCATGCAGCACCTCTTTGCCGAGGCTCTCGGGCTCGTGGACGATGAGATCCTCCGCGAGGCCGCGGCCAAGCCCGCGGACGCGGACCGCGTCGCCTCCCTTTACCACGCCGCGGGCAAGGCCGGGGAATTCATCGCGAAGAAGGCCTTGGGCCGTGGGCCCGAGTTCCTGCGCGCCTACGCCGCCGCCTTCCGCAACGCGGGCAACCCGGGCGCGGCCGAGAAGCTGTCCGGCACGCGGGCTCCCGAGGCTCCCGGGGCCGCCAAGACCGTGGTCGGGGAGAAGTACGAGATCATCTCCCAGATCGGGCAGGGGGGCATGGGCGTGGTCTTCAAGGCCTACGACCGGGCCTTGGACCGGCCGGTCGCGCTCAAGCGCCTGCGGCCCGAGGTCCAGGACTCGGCCCAGGATCGGGACCTCATGCTGGCCGAGGCTTTGACGATCTCCCAGCTCAGCCACCCCTTCATCGTCGCCATCCACGACATCGTCACCGAGGGCAGGGACCTCTACCTGGTCCTGGAGTTCGTGGACGGCATGCCCCTGTCCACCTTCATCAAGAGGAAGGCCCGCCTGACGCTCGACGAGAGCCGCAGGGTGCTCGCGTACGTCTGCCAGGCCGTGGAGTTCGCCCACGGAAAGAAGATCATCCACCGGGACCTCAAGCCGGGCAACATCATGGTGGAGCACAGCGGCTTCGTCAAGGTCATGGACTTCGGCCTGGCGAGGATCATCAAGGACAACATCTCCAAGACCAGCAGCAGGGATTGCTCCGGCACCCCGGTCTACATGGCGCCGGAACAGCACTTGGGGAAGACGGGCCCGGCCTCGGACATCTTCGCCCTGGGGGTCTGCCTCTACGAGATGCTCTCGGGCGAGCTTCCCTTCAAGGGGCCGGACTACCTCGCCCAGAAGGAGCGGCGGCTCTATGTCCCGCCGACCCAGATCGCCCGGGGATTGTCAGCCGATGTGGACCGGTTCATGGCCGCAGCTCTCTCGCCGGACCCCAAGACCCGCATCCCCGATGCCAGGAGCTTCCTGGAGAAGCTCTCCAATATTGGTGTCAGACGTTAATGGGTGCCTACAATGGTGTCAGACGATAAGGTGTGAAGTCTTCGTCTCTTATCGTCTGACACCAGCATATGGCCATTAACGTCTGACACCAGCAGGGTCAGACTTTGGCGGTTTGGCGCAGGTGCGAAAGGACCTGGTCGTACTTCGGCTCTTCCGCGACTTCCTTGACGTACTCGACGTAGGTCAGCTTGTTGTCGCTCCCGATGATGAAGACCGCGCGGGAAAGGAGCGCGAGCTCCTTGATGAGGACGCCGTAGGCCGTGCCGAAGGAGCGGTCCTTGTAGTCCGACAGGACGCCTACCTTGTCGATGCCGGCCGCTCCGCAGAAGCGCTTCTGGGCGAAGGGCAGGTCCACGCTGACCAGCGCGATCGTCACGCCGGACAGGGCCGCGGCTTCCTTGTTGAACCGGCGGGCCTCGGTGTCGCAGACCGGGGTGTCGAGCGATGGGACCGAGAGCACGACCTTGGTGCCCTTGAAAGACGACAGCGAGACGGGCTTGAGGTCTCCGTCGGAGACCGTGAAGTCCGGGGCTGCGTCGCCGGCCTTGAGCTCAGGGCCGACGAGGGTGAAGGGGTTTCCTTTGAGGGTGACGGCCTTGGTCCGTTCCTGCGCCATGTGAGTCCTCCTGGGTGATCCGCTCGGGCGCCTGGGCGCCCTTGTCTGTTTGATGCGATGATGCCAAAAAGGATTCAGTTCAAGGCCAGCAGGCTGACAGCCATGACGGCCATGCCGCTCACCAGGGAGTAGACCGCGATGTGGTGCTCGCCGTACTCGTGGGCCGCGGGCAGGAGCTCGTCGAAGGAGATGTAGACCATGATGCCCGCGACCAGGGCCGTGACCATGCCCATGAGGGTGTCGGTCAGGAAGGGCTTCAGCACGAGGTAGCCGACCAGCGCTCCCAAAGGTTCGGTGAGGCCGGTCAGGAACGAGTAGAAGAAGGCTTTTTTCCTGCTTCCGGTGGAGTAGTAGAGGGGCACGGACACGCTGATGCCTTCCGGGATGTTGTGGATGGCGATGGCCACCGCGATGGATACGCCCGCCACCGGGTTGCTCAGGTAGGAGACGAAAGTGGCCAGCCCCTCCGGGAAG
Organism: Elusimicrobiota bacterium; assembly: GCA_016234805.1. Lineage (GTDB taxonomy): Bacteria > Elusimicrobiota > Elusimicrobia > UBA1565 > UBA9628 > JACQWX01. The sequence continues at coordinate 16,518 of JACRNU010000075.1, read as the reverse complement.
TTGTGGATGGCGATGGCAGCTGCGGAGAACACCCCCATGCGCAGCAGCTTGGCATCCGGGGGCCTGGGAGCGGCGTCATCCATCTGTTCGACCTTGCGGGCCTCGTGCGGGTTCTCGAACTCGGGCACCAGGGCGTCGATGATCCCGGTCAGGAGGATGCCGCCGAAGAAGGACCCGGCCGCGGCCCAGCCCGCAGCGTGGCCGAGGGAGATCGCGGCCTGCTTCGTGGCCAGGGGAAGGAGTTCGACGAGCGAGATGTAGATCATGACCCCGGCGGAGAAGCCCAAGGACCCGGCCAGGAGCCGCGTGTTGGTCCTCTTGACCAGCAGGGCGATGGCGCTGCCGATGCCGGTGGAGAGCCCGGCCAGCAGGGTCAGGAGGAACGCGGCCTGGACGTTCGTCACCGTCGGGTCAGGCGGTGAGCCGCTGGAGAGGCTCCTGGTTCTTCAAGGCCGCGATGCGCGCTTCAAGAGGGGGATGGCTGGAGAAGAGCAGGGCCACCAGGCCGCGGGCGCCGCCATGGATCTTGAAGGTGGCCAAGCCGGGGTGGCTGTGGTCCACCTGGTCCTTATAGTCCCGGAGGGACTCGAGCGCGTGGATCATGGTCTCGCGGCCGGCGAGTTCGGCTGAGCCCTTGTCAGCCGCGAATTCGCGCCTCCTGGAGAAGGAGTAGATCACGATCATGGCCAGGAGCATGAGCACCGTCTCGAAGAGCATGATCAGCATGTACTGGGCGAAGTAGCCCAGGCCCTTGCCGTCGTCATCGCGGGAGCGCAGGAAGTTGTCGATGGCGAAGACCGCCACGCGCGCCCCGAACATGACGAAGGTGTTGGCCACGCCCTGCAGGAGGGTCATGGTCACCATGTCGCCGTTGGCGATGTGGGAGACCTCGTGGGCGAGCACGCCCTCGACCGCCTTGGAGTCCATGCGCGAGAGCAGGCCGGCCGAGACCGCCACGAGCGAGCGCTCGGCGCTCGGCCCGGTGGCGAAGGCGTTGACCTCGCGGCTCGGGTAGATGCCGATCTCGGGCAAAGTCGAGAGCCCGGCGCGCTGGCAGATGCGCGAGACCGTCTCCACGAGCCTGGCTTCCTCGGTCCCGCCCGGGGCTTTGGGGTCGATGAGCACCACGCCCATGGCGTGCTTGGCCATGAACCGGGAGAGTTGGAGCGAGATGAAGGAGCCCACGAAGCCGAAGATGGCGCAGAAGGTCAGGAGCGCCTTGTAGTTCATGCCCCGATGGGTCAGGTAAGGCTCGACGCCCACGATGTGGATGACGAGGTTGATGGCGAAGATGACCAGCAGGTTGACCGCGACGAACAGAAAGATGCGCTTGATCATGCTCATGGGCCTATTATAATAAACCTGGGGCTGCCGGCGCTGGTCCCGGGGTCCTGCACCCCTGCGGGGTGACCCCATTCCCGAAAGTGGCTGTAATGTTGCAAAATATAGGGGTTATGAACGCCCATTTCCAAGTACCCAAGCCGGTCAATGAGCCGGTCCTTAACTACGCCCCTGGCAGCCCCGAGCGGGCAGCCTTGAAGGCGCGCGTCAGCGAACTCCGCGGCCAGAAAGTGGACATCCCCCTGGTCATCGGCGGCAAGGAAGTCCGCACAGGCAAGCTCACGGACTGCCGCTGCCCGCACGAGACCTCCCACCTGCTCGGCCAGTACCACATGGCAGGCCCGGCTGAGATCAACTCAGCCATCAAGGCCGCCATGGAGGCGCGCAAGGAGTGGTCCCGGATGTCCTTCCACGACCGCGCAGCCGTCTTCCTCAAGGCCGCGGACCTCCTGGCCAATGACTGGCGCTGGACCCTGAACGCGGCCACCATGCTCTGCCAGTCCAAGACCTGCCACCAGGCCGAGATCGACTCCGCGGCCGAGCTCATCGACATGTACAGGTTCAACGTCCACTTCGCGGAGCAGATCTACGGCCAGCAGCCCATCAGCTCCCGCGGGATGTGGAACCGGCTTGAGTACAGGCCCATGGAGGGGTTCATCTTCGCGCTCACGCCCTTCAACTTCACCTCCATCGCCGGCAACCTGCCCACCGCGCCCGCCATCATGGGCAACACCGTGGTCTGGAAGCCGGCCTCGTCCACGGTCTACACGGCGTGGTATCTCATGAAGCTCTTCAAGGAAGCCGGCCTGCCCGACGGGGTCATCAACATGGTGGCGGCGCGCGGCTCGCAGATGGGCCCGGCGGTCTTCAACTCGCCCGACTTCGCGGGCATCCACTTCACGGGCGGCACCGAGGTCTTCAACGGGATCTGGAAGACCGTGGGGGCCAACATGAACAACTACCGGACCTACCCGAGGCTCGTGGGCGAGACCGGGGGCAAGGACTTCGTCATCCTCCACCCCAGCGCGGATGTCGACGCCGCGGCATGCGCGCTCGTGCGCGGCGCCTTCGAATACCAGGGGCAGAAGTGCTCCGCGGCCTCCCGCGCCTACATCCCGGACACCCTCTGGCCCAAGGTCAAGCAGCGCATGGACGAGATGCTCGACACGGTCAAGATGGGTCCGCCCGAGGACTTCTCGAACTTCTTCTGCGCGGTCATCGACAAGGATGCCTACGACAACATCAAGGGCTTCATCGACCGGGCCAGGGTCGATTCCTCCTGCAAGATCATCCGGGGCGGCCATTGCGATGAGTCCGCAGGCTACTACATCGACCCGACCGTCATCGAGACCACGAACCCGAAGAGCGAGACCATGGTGGCTGAGATCTTTGGGCCCGTGCTGACCGTCTACGTCTACCCGGCCTCCAAGTTCACGGAGACCCTGCACCTGTGCGATCAGACCTCGGCCTACGCCCTGACCGGGGCCATCTTCTCGCAGGACCGCAAGGCCATCGTGGAGGCGGAGGCTGCCCTGGTCCACGCCGCGGGCAACTTCTACATCAACGATAAGCCCACCGGCGCGGTCATCGGCCAGCAGCCCTTCGGCGGCGCCCGCGGCTCGGGCACCAACGACAAGGCAGGCTCGCACCTCAACCTCCTGCGTTGGGTGTCCGCGCGCACCATCAAGGAGACCTTCGACCCTCCGAAGGACTACAGGTATCCGTTCCTGCAGCCCGAGGCAGGCGAGAAGAAGGCCGAGCCGTCTGACGCGCGGGCAAGCAGAACAGGCCAGATGCGGACCTCGTCCCGAGTCTTCCAGGGGAACTGTCCTTGGTGGGCGGCTTTCTTGGTCATCGTCGTTGCCGAGGTCGTGTCTTTCGCTGTTTCCATGTCGGGGCTCGGATTCTATTATGACGACTGGGTCTTCATGGGGATGGTGCGGCGCGATGGTTGGCTCCCGGTCCTGCTGAATTCGCTGTCTCTGGGTGCCATCCGGCCGGGCCAGGGAGTATATCATTCCCTCCTGTATGCCCTCTCCAGTGACCATGCGGTGGTCGGCCATGTGGTCATCCTGGCCCTTGAGATCATCCAGGGACTGCTCTTCTTCTTGGTAATAGATCGCATCGCGGGATCGAGAAGGTTCGCCCTTCTGGCCGCCTGCTTGGCCATCATGCATCCCAGCAGGCTGGCCACTCATGTCTGGATCTCCGACTCGGTCCAGACGCTGGCCCTCGATCTCGCTTTGGCGAGCCTCGCGTTGCTCTTCGGCGCGCCGGGGCCGCGGGGCTGGTTTCGCGTGCTTGCGAGTCAGGTGCTGTTCCTGGCCGGCGGCGCGACTTATGAGGCTTGCGCCTTCGTACCTTTGCTGGCGGCTGGAGGGTTGGCGGTCAAGGACGCGGACCGGCAGAAACCATTCTCATGGGGTCCGGTCATGTCGCTTTGGCCCTATGGCGTGTCCTTGATCGCCCTTCTCATCTGGCTGATGAAGGACCCCCTCTTCTCGGGGCACGCGAGCGCGGTTTCAGGGCCAGGAATGCCGAAGGCGATCGTGCTTTCCGCCGCGAACGCCGGCGCCGTCCTGCTTTCCGGCTGCAAATGTCTCACGATGCAGGCGCTTCGAGTCGATCTGCTCCCGGAGTTCCTGCGGGAGACCAGTCCGGCCTTGCTCGTGCTTTGGGCCGCATTTCCCATGGTCGCTGCAGCGGTGTTGACTCCCCGTGAGAAACCGACAGGCCATCTCTTGAAGGTGAATGCGGCAATGATCGTGTGCGGGTTTCTGGCGGCATACCTGCCCTATACGGTCGTCAGTGGTTACGAGCCTCTGATGGAAGGGCTCAACAGCCGAGTCAATGGCACGGGCGCTCTGGTCGGTGGGCTCATCGCTGCGGCAGGCGTTCACATGCTAACTCGTTGGCGTGGGATCGCGGCAGCTTCATTGTGGTTCGTTGTCGCTTCTTTCACAGCCGTCAATTGGACTAACACGAGGCAGTGGGCGCGGGTCTGGTCTGACAGTGATGCGCTCCTGTCCAGGGCTGCCGTGGCCGCCGCGGGACTTCCCTCCAACTCAACGGTGCTCTTGGCGGAGTCCTTTCCGAAACAGCTCTTTTTGTTCCATGGCCGAAGCGACTTTTCAGCGGCCTTGAGATGGAGGACCGGCAGGGAGGACCTTTCCGGAGACATCATCACGGGTCAAAACCTGAGTTACGGAAGAGATTCCATGGTGGTCGGCGTAGGACGCTACAACGCCGAAACCTATCCCTATAAAGACCTCTACGTCTTCAGCGAGGACGGGGGTGAACTGAGGCCCGTGAAGGGGCCGCCCTGACCCGGGCCGTGTTGTCCCATTGCGAGGCCATTGGTCTGCCGCGCCCGGCACCTCCTTCGAAGTTGGTAAAATACTCGTATGAGGATCGGGATCGGGCTGGGTTACGGCCCTGGGGCGAAGAAGGCCGCGCTGGCGGCCGCCTCCGAGGCGCGCAAGACCGTTCCCAAGCCGGACCTGGCCATCGCGTTCGGCTCCATCTACTTGGACCAGAAGGAAGTCCACGAGGCCCTCTGCGCCGAGCTGGGTTCTGCGGTGCTCATCGGCGGCTCGAGCTTCCGCGAGATCACCAACGCCGGGGTGACCCGGGGAACCGTGGCGGTCCTGCTTCTATCCTTTGAAGGCGCGAAGACTTCGTTCGCCTTCGCTGAGTCCGGGCCTGAGCCCTATGCTACGGGGATTTCCCTGGCCAAAGGCCTTGCCCGGCCTTTGGGAAACGGCAGCAAGCCCCTGGGCCTGGTGTTCGCGTCCATCGCTTCAGGCTACGAGAACGAGATGCTCAGGGCCTTGGGGCTGAAGCTCGGCCGCATGCCGTTCTTCGGCGGGCTGTGCTGCGGGGACTACGACTTGGGCATGAACCATCCCGATTTCTGGACCAACTACCAGTACGCGGGCTCCAAGCTCATGAGGCAGACAGCTTCCATGGCCCTGCTCGAGCTTCCCCAAGGCGTCGAGCCGTGCTTCGGGTTCGCGCACGGCTGGCAGCCGGTCGGGCCGGCGGTGCGGCTCACCAAGGCCTTGGGAGCCAAGGTCTACGAGGTCGACGGGGTGCCGGTCATCGACTACTACAGGCAGTTCCTCGGGGCGGATCAATCGGACGCGTTCTTCGAGCTTATGGTCCAGCGCTACGCTTTCGCGCTCGAGGACGAGGGCAGCCCGTACTCCGTGGTCAAACTGCCGGTGGCCTGCGATTTCAAGGAGGGCTGCATCACCTACTATCCGGCCGAGGACCTGCAGGGCCGCACGGTCCGGCTCATCCAGGCCAGCAGGCGGTCCCTGCTTGACGGCGCTCGCGAAGCGGCCCTGCGCTTGCGCGAGGCCTTGGCAGGGCGCAAGCCAGACTTCGTGTTCATGGTGAGCTGCTGCGCGCGCGCCTCCATCCTGCACAGCGTCATCGACCGCGAGCTTTCGGTCATCCAGGAGACCCTGGGACGAGAGGTGCCGGTGTTCGGCTTCTATTCCGGAGGCGAGATCGCCCCGACCCTGAGCCGCTACGAGGACGTCGTGTCCCCGGACCATCCCATGGCCGGCTCCTGCTACCATGTGACCACCGTGGGGCTCATGGCCCTGTGTTCCCCGAAGCCCGCTGTCTCCTCCTTCCCCGCGCAAGCGGTCGGCGGGGAGGCCGACCCTGCCAGGGAGGCTGAGCGCCTGCGCAAGCTCCTTTCCCGCAGCGAGGAGATCCTCGACTCCACGGAGAGCTTCCTCTCGAACCTGAGCCGCAAGTCCTATCAGGACGCGGAGAAGCTGCGCAAGCAGAACGAGGTCATACACCGCTACACCCCGCACGAGGTGTGGAAGGAGGTCGGCCTGCACGCGGCCAAGGGAGAGTACGAACTCCCGGACGCCGAGTTCAACGGAGCTTTCCTCTTCATGGATGTGAAGGGCTTCACCTCGTTCAGTGAGGAGCACGCTCCGGACGAGGTCGTGCGCAGGCTCAACGAGATCTTCAGCCCGGCCTCGGACGTCATCTACTCGTGCGGCGGAGACGTGGACAAGTACATCGGAGACTGCATCTTCGCGGCCTTCCGGGACGCGGGTTCCGCGGTGCAGGCGGGCTTGCGCATCCTGAGGCTCCTGTCTGATTTGAAGGCCGGGGGCAGCCCTTTCACGGTGCGCATCGGGGTCAACGCGGGCCGGGCCATCCGCGCCAATGTGGGCTCAGGGACCAGGCGCGAATACACCTTCATCGGCGACGCGGTCAACCTCACGCAGAGGCTTGAATCCGTGTGCGCTCCGGGCAGGCTCCTCATGAGCGAGGCGGTCTTCAAGCAGGTCCAGGACCTGCCAGGAACGCCCGAGCGCCGTGAAGTCACGGTCAAGGGAAAGAAGGCGCCGGTCATCGCCTATGAGGTCGGACACGCCTGATGACGAACGGCGGATTCGGCGGATTGCTCGGCGAGATGGCGGTCCTCCTCGAGCTCGACGGAGCCAACCCGTTCAGGGTGCGGGCATATCAGCGCGCGGCCCAGACCGTGTCCGGCCATCCCGCGCCCCTGGCAGGGGTCCCGGCTGAGAAGCTCGTGGAGATTCCCGGCATCGGCAAGGGCATCGCGGCTCACATCGTTGAGATGGAAGTCTCCGGGACCTTCAAGGAGCTTTCGGAGATGCGGGGTAAGTTCCCGCCAGGACTCCTGACCATCCTCAAGGTCCAGGGCCTGGGCCCCAAGCGCGCCAAGACCCTCTTCGACACCCTCAAGATCGACTCGCTCGACAAGCGGCATCGGGTTTGCGGCAGCCGCGAGCCAGAGGATGCTCCATTGGCTGGCCCGCGAAGCGGCTTGGGAGATCTGCGTCCTGCTCCAGAAGGCCACGGGATTCAAGGATATCTGCCCCGCGGGTTCCCTGCGCCGCGGCAAGGAGACCGTGGGCGACCTCGACATCCTCTGCGCCTGCAAAGACGGAGCCAAAGCCGTGGAATCATTCACGAGGATGCCCCAGGTAGGTCGGGTCCTCTCAGCCGGGCCGACCAAGGCGAGCGTCCTGCTCAAGGCCGGCATCCAGGCGGACCTGCGCGTGGTGCCTCCGGAGTGCTGGGGCGCAGCGCTCGTGTATTTCACGGGCTCCAAGGACCATGGCGTGGCCCTGCGCGAACACGCATTGAAGCTCGGGTTCTCGGTCAACGAGTACGGCGTGTTCCGGGCCTCGGACAAGGACCACAAGAAGCCCCTGGCAGGCAGGACCGAGGAAGAGGTCTACAAGAATCTCGGCCTGGCGTGGATCCCTCCTGAACTGCGGGAGAATAGGGGCGAGCTCGAAGCCGCTGAAAAAGGCACGCTCCCCGACCTGATCGAGCTCGCGGACATCAGGGGCGATTTTCACAACCATTCCACACACTCCGATGGCGAGGCTGGTCTCGAAGAGATGGCCTGCGCGGCCAATGCCAAGGGCTGGGAGTGGGTCGGCCTGGGAGACCATTCCCAATCCGTCACCGTGGCCAATGGCTTGAGCGTGGAGCGCCTGAGAGCCAGCATCAAGGAGCTTGCCCAGGTGCGCAAGAAGGTCAAGGGCATCAAGCTCATGCGCAGCATGGAGGTGGACATCCTCAAGGACGGGAGCATGGACTATCCCGACGAGGTCCTCGCCGAGCTCGACATCGTCATCGGAGCGATCCACTCCGGGTTCAAGATGGATGAGGAGGTCATGACCGAGCGGATCGTGAAGGCCGTGCGGCATCCCAAGGTGCACGTCATCGCGCACCTCTCGGGCCGGCTCTTGAGCGGCCGCGGGGGCTACAAGCTCGACACCGAGGCCGTGATGCGGGAGGCCGCGAAGCACGGCACCGCGCTCGAGATCAACGGCCAGCCGGACCGCCAGGACATCACCGATGTCCAGGCCCGCCGCGCCAAGGAGCTCGGCATCCCCGTGGCGCTCACCACGGACGCCCACGCCCCGTCCGAGTTCGACTTCATGGAGATGGCAGTGACCGTGGCCCGGCGCGGCTGGCTCACCAAGGACGACGTGCTCAACTGCAGGACATACGAGGAACTGCGGGACTGGCTGAGGCCCTGACCGCCTTCCTGGAGTGCGGCGTGCACCGCCGTAGTTTAGGAAGGGAAGAGAGCGGCCAGGTCCTGAACGAACAAATCGAGATATCGGTCATAGAACTCGCGATTGCTCCGGTAGGACTGGTTTTCCCTTAGCCGGAGAAGGCCTAGAGCGTTCTGGTCATGTGGAAGTCCTTTTCGCGGATTCCCGCGGCGCGCTTCATGTACGGCCGGCCCTTGTGGGCAGCGAGGTGCTCTTTGGCGTTTTCCCAATCCTGCTGTCCCATCCGGACGACGGTGGCGAAGATATCGTAGGCATGATGCCGCCCGGAATCGCTTTCCGCATCCTCCTTCCGGTCCTCAAAGGCTTTGTCCGCTGCTTGGGGCGGAGCCGCGAGGAGGTCGATCTTGACGGTGCGCTTCTGGCCGTAAAGGTCCACCTCCTTGGAAAACTGGAAGTCCTTGGCTTCGGGGATGACCTTGTAGTCCAGGCGCCCGATTACCTGCTTGAGGCTTTCGATCTTGGGGGCGTCCGCGATGAGGTTCCCGGAAAGAAAGAGATCCAGATCCGCGGTCGAGCGCGTGGCCACATCGAAAGGGTAGCGCGGCGTCCGGGCACTCAAGAATCTCTGGCGCAGGTAAAGGCTCATCCCCCCACCCAGGATGATGGGGATGTCCTCCGCGTCGAGCTCCTTGACCAATTCCAGGAGCTGTCGGATGAGCGGGTCGTGTTCGTTGGGGGTCATTTGAGTTTGTTCAGGATGGCTTCGCGCACTGTGGCCGCAATCTCGTGCTCCCGCTTGTCGAGCTTGGAGAGCTCGAGATAGCATTGGATGGGCGAGGCATACCGCAACTTATTGTGGGTCTGCGCATCAAAATAGGGGAAAGAATCGGCCGTCCTATTGAGTGCCGCGTCATAGATGCGGTCGCTTTCGTACTGAGCCCAGACTCCCAAATCGGTCACATAAGCGGTCGTAACCTCTTCTTGAGTGGTGATCCCATAACGATCTGTAGAGCTTTGTCCGCTGAGAACCCATCGGGCCGACGGTGGCAGTGCTTCGCTGAGGTCTTGGAAACTCTTGAACCCTTTCCGCGGCAATTGAAGCCGGATCGTGGCCGTTATCTTCGGTGGTCGATATCCCCCCTCCAGACGTTGGAGCAGCTTCTCGGGCTGAAGCAGGGAAATTCCTTTGTTGCCTTTTTCGATGATCAACTCGTCCTCGAGGCCCTTGAGCACTTTCGATACGGCCGAGAGCGAGAGACTGCCGCCGAGCGTCCGGATCGCCCCGAAGACCTCGTTGACCGACTCGTAACGCTTCTTTTCGGACAAGAAAAGCCGACCGACTATCGAGCTGCTGCCAGCGAAGATGTTCTTTATGGGTTGGGATTCGGGGAATCGGTTCTTCTGGTCCAGCCGCACGGCGAGAATTCCCGGCGTCTGAATGAGATAGTTTCCGCTCAAGTCTATGCCGCTTACGCCTTCCCGGTTGAGCAACTCGACGATGGTCTGGGAAAGAAAGGGAACCACAAGCAGGAAGTTGCGGTCGGCGCGGCCTCTCGCGTTCTTGATTTGCCAGAGGCTTTCAGACACGATCTTGGGCGCGGTCCTGGCTTTGACCTCTGCCAGAAAGGCGACCTTTCGGTCCTGCCAGGCGAGTGTGATCTTGGCGTCGGGCCGATAGCCTCCTGCGCATTTGGGCTGCGCTTCCACCAAGACGACCTGAAGGGGGGCATAAAGGGCCTTCTGGCTGGCGAGCTTGGCCAGGATAGCACTCTCTGAAAAAAGCCCATTTTCCTGTTTCATGGTGTTTTCCTATCTAGGAAAATACCATGAAATAGGCAATTTGTCAAGGCCCTGGTTTTCTCAGGTATCGGCGCATATGCTCTAGACATGGTCCGGCATAGCCGGCGTCGTCGCGGTGCTCCTGGCCGAGCCCAAAGCTGTGCCCGAGTTCGTGCAGGACGACCTTCTCCACGTGGGCCTTATGGAATCCGGGGGAAGGCACCCCGGTCCAGAAACGGGGGTCGAGCCGGCGTGTGGAAACAAGGAGGAGATTCCCATTGAGGATGGCGCGCCCGGTGCTCCAGTTCAGACCTCGACCGAATGTGTCTTTGTCGGTGAGAAGCAGCACCTTGCTGCGGTTCTGACTCGACGCGTCAGGCGCTTCGCCGCGCGAACCCAAGGTAGCCGAACACAAGGCCCATCAAGAGCGTGCCATACGGAACGAGCTTCAGGGCGTTGTCCGTCAAGAAAGGCTCGGACCATTGCTGGATGGATCCCGGGAAGACGATGATGAAGACGCCCTTGATGAGCGCCAGCCAGCCGATGATGGTGATCAGGACCGTCCAATCCTTCACCCAGCGATTGTGGTGGTGCACGATGAGGGATCCGAAGATGATCGCCATGAAGCCCATCAAGTAGGTCAGGGCGGTGTTCTTGAACATGTCGTCGGCGATTTTTCGATAGTAGTCCCTGTTGATGAAGCCGCCCAAGGAGGCTGAAAGGTAGACAACAGAGGTGATTCTCGCGATCAGGATGGAAAGTTCCATGGCATCCTCCAGGTCAATGCTGCGAGAGCTCGTCCACTTTGTGCCCGGCCAACTCCAGGATCGCTTGGCCGCGAGTTCGTGACAGAGACGCCTCGGCCGTCCGTCCTTGGGCTTCCAAGAGCTCTGCCCATTCCTGGAAGAGCTTGGACATGGCGGACAGAAGCTCCGCTGAGGGTTCCTCTCCTTTGCAGGCCAAAGAGATGAAATCCCCGAATTGAAGCCCAAGCGCCAGCTTGCCGCTCATGCCGAAGGCTTTTTGGATGGCGGTTTCGATGGCCGCGGCCGCGGCCTGGATATCGCCCTTGGCCTTGAGGCCCAAGACCGCGCCCAGGGCTTGGGTCAGGATCTCCAAATGACGCTTGAACCAATCCCGATGGATCATGGTCAGCGGACTTCGAGGTTGTACCAATCGAGGTCGCGGGTCGCATACATGATCGCTGACAGGACGGCGAACAGGCCCACGGTGCCCAGGAGCAGGGAGTAGTCCTGCAGCTGCAGGGCGACATAGAGGAAGCCATAGATGGCGCAGAGCTCCGCGCCGATCACCAGCGTCTTGGCGCCGCTGTGCAGGACAGCGCGGCTGTAGAGCGTGATGACGAGGATGGCGGCCGCGCAGGCGACGAAATACGACCCTCCGAACGACATGAACTCCGAGAGCGACAGCAGGGCGAGATAGAAGAGGCACATGGCCGCGCCGACCAGGACGTACTGCACCGGATGGATCCGGAGAGAGGCCAGCGTCTCGAAGAGGAAGAAGACCGCGAACACCAGGGTCAGGAAAAGGATGCCGTACTTGATGGCCCGTTCGACCTTCCGGTAGGAGTCCACGGCGTTGTAGAAAGACACTCCGAAGAGCGAACCTTGCACCTGCTCCGAAGGATAGCCCGCGCCGGATGACTGAGGGTAGGACCGGCCATAGTAGGAGACCTTCCACAGGGCGTTGAAGCCTTGAGGCGTCACGGAACGCTCCGCCGGCAGGAACTGGCCCTTGAAGCTCGGGTCTGGCCAGGGCGAACCCAGCTTGATGGAATTCTGTATCCCCACTGGCGCGAAGTTGATGCCTCCGCTCCCCTTGAAGCCCATGTCCAGCGAGAAAGGCCGTCCCAACAGGGACTTGGACAGGCTTCCGATCGGGGCGCGGACGCCCATCGCAAGCCCGTCGAGACCGGTGCCGGGCGCCATCCTGAAGGGCTTGTCTCCGAAGAAGATCTGGAGCGCCTCTCCGGTGCCGCGCAGGTCCGTCACTCCCACCGCGACGACCGCGTCGTCCCAGAGCACCTGGGTTCCGTCGATCTTGAGCGCCTGGAAATCCGGGGGGGAGAAATGCCCCGACAGCTTGAGCCGTCCGCGATAGACCACGGCTTCGTAGATGCCCCGGTGGAGCTTCTCGGGTTGGATGTCCCCTTCGACCTTGAGCTCATCCGGGAGGAACCACGCGCGGGCCGTGGCGGTCTCGAGGACCTCCGTCTTCTTGATCTCGCCCTTGATGACCGTGTCCTTGAAGGACTTGTACGTGTGGCGGTAGGGGATGACCAGGATCGGGCCGACCAGGACCTGCTCCTTGCCCCAGGAGGAGGTGATGTCCGCGACCGCCTCGTTGCGCCGGCTGAGGCGCTCCTCCAGGGTCGATTGGATCATGCTCAATGGGATGAGGAGGACCAGCGCGATGGCGAAGACGCTCCCGATCTTCAGCGCCACTTGTTGGGAGATGGGGCCGCCTTTCTTCGGGTCCGGGATGGGGATGGCTTGGGCGTTCATACGGGCAGTCTACCTCATTTTCAGCCCCAGCGCGTCGCGCATGTGCAGAAGGGCTTCGGCGTTGCCGACGGCGTCGTCGACCGGGTTGTGGGTGTGCTTGGTCTTGCGCAGGTGCTTGAAGTTCTGGGTCGTGTCCTTGGCCATGCCCTTGTACAGCGAGCCCAGGTTGGTCGAGCTGAATCCGAAGGGATTCTTGCCGAGGAAATGATGGAAATACCAGTTGATGAACTGCCAGTCGAAGCCGTTGTTGTCGGAGATGAACAGGGGCCGGTCCTTTGCGGTCTCTCTGAGCCAGGCGTCGAAGCGCGTCATCACGGACGCGGGATCCTCGAACTTTAGGGTCTCCTCCCGCGTCAGGCCGCAGACTTTCAACGCCTCCGGGAGCCACTTGTCCGAGATGGGCTTGAGTTTCCCGTAGAAAGTCCGGCTGAGCCCGGGTTCCACGACCACGGCCCCGAAGCTGACCATGGAATAATCGCCCGGGATCGGGCCGTCCGACTCGATGTCGACCATCACATAGGACATTTCTTCCTCCGCCCTTCAGTTCGACCGGTAGGACGACGCTCGGTCGATACGGCGAGCGAGTTCGCTCGTGTAGCGGCATCCCAGCGTTTCTTGGTGCAGGTGGATCCAATCACTCAGCCTGGTGGCGCCCAGGGGCGGGGCGTCCACATAGAGCCTGCCCTCCATCAAGCCTTGGATCTCCTCGCGGGTCACCACAACGTCCCTGACCAGCATCCCTAAAAGCCGGCAAGCCCAGTAGCCGACGCCAGGAGGGACCCCGATGATGAGGCGCTTGACGCCCAGGGCTTTGCTGACCATGGCCACGAGTTCTCGATAGGTGAAGGTCTCCGGCCCGATGGCATTGATGATCTCGTCGCGGGTGCCGAGGGCCTTCTCGACAGCCGCGGAGGCCAAGTCCTCGACATGGATCGGCTGCAGCTTGTACTCTCCAGAGCCGAACACTCCGAAAACAGGCAGGTGCCGAAGCGACCATGCTATGTTATTGATCAGGACATCCTCTTTTCCAAAGAGGACGGTCGGACGAAGGACGCAGTAGGACACGCCGAGCGAGGCCAGGTCGGATTCGAGTTCGGCCTTTCCTCGGAAATACGGCAGAGCGGATTTGATGTCCGGGTTCGTGATGCTGACATGGACGATGCGGCGCACGCCCGCTTCTTTGGCGGCCCTGAACAGGACCTTCGTGTTCTCCACCGCGGCCCGGTGGGTGAAAAGCCTGTGGTCGAACCGCACCCAGTAGGTGTTGATGAGGGCGTCGACCCCGGCCAGCGACTCTTTGAGACGGCCGGGCTGGTCGAAATCGAATGGGCAGGCCCGGATGCTGTCTCCAAAGGGGTTCTCCCGCTTCAGGGAGTCGGTCAGCGTGACCACGCTGTGGCCCGCGTCCAGCAGGCGCCTGGCGATGTATCGGCCCAAGTACCCGAATGCTCCGGTGACCGCTATCTTCATTCTTCGACCGTCCTACTTCGCGGGGTCGAGGGAGCGGCGGGCTTCCTGGACGATCTCTTTGGGGAAGCCTTTCTTTTCGAGGGTGGTGATGCCGTTCTTGGTGGTGGCTGGGCCGGGCTGGACTTCGTATGGGAAGCCGGGCCGGCCGTCCGGCCGCTTGTCTTCGACATGATAGTTGCGGATGCCGGATATCTCGGCAACGAGGTCGGCGATGTTGAGGTTGTGGGTGGCGACCATGAAGAGGTTGGGGGTCGCGGCGAGATAGCGGACGATGGCTCGCTCGGCAGCGGTGCGCTCCTCCGGATTGGTGCCCTGGAGGATCTCGTCCATGATGGCGAGGAATTGCTGGGAGCCCTGGGCCTTGCGGATGATGGAGAGGACGCGGTCGGTCTCGGCGTCGTAGAGGCTCTTCCCCTCCTTCAGCGAATCGGAGATGTCGATGCTGGTGGCGACCTCCAGGGGCGTGGCTTCCATGCTCTTGGCTGGGACGGGCAGTCCGGCTTGGGCGAGGATGCTTAAGAGTGCGGCCATGCGCAGGTAGGTGGTCTTGCCGCCCATGTTGGAGCCGGTGACCAGGCGGAAGTTGCCGGCGCGGGCCTCAAGGTCGAGGCTGTTGGACACGGATTGTTCCTTCTTGTAGGCGAGGACCAGGGGATGGTGCCCTGACTCGATCTTGAGATACGCGGGTCCTGGGTCGCGGATGACGGGGAAAGTGGACCAGGCGGGGTTCTCCTGCGCGAGCTTGGCGAGGCTCATGTAGACATCGAGCTCTGCCAAGGCGCCCAGCAGATGCGCGATGCGGTCCCGGGCCTTCATGAAGACGCGCTGGACCCACCAGAGGGTTTTGGCGCTCAGGAAGATGAAGAAGTCGAGCGGGGCCATGAGGATCCGGCTCTGGACATGGCTGAAGGTGCGGCCGGCTGAGCGAAGGTCCAGGGGATGGCCGGGTTGGGTGGTGCCGGAGAACACTCGGCCGACCTCCTGGAGGGCTGGAGAGTTTGAAGAAGACAGCGGGCCCGCGAGGTCGCGGGCCAGGCGAAACACGGCCTTGTACCTGAGGAAGGCAGCGCGCAGGTCCTGGAGCGCGCTCAGGGAGCGGCCGCCGAGCATGAGAAAGGGCATGGTGAACTGAACGGCCAGGCGCCAGCCTCCGAGGAACAAGGTGACGGGGAAGGCCAAGCCGAGGATGTTGGGCAGGATGAAATGGACGACCCGGTCGGTCTTGGGGTCGAAGAAGTGGTTCCAGAGCCTGTGGTCCGCGTTCTTGCCGAGGGCTTTGAAGGCGGCTTCCAGGGAGGCCTTCAGGGCTGAGTCCTTGAGGATGGTCTGCACGGCTTGCTGACGCTTTCGTATCTCGGCGCTGTCCAAGAAGGGGTTTTGGACTAGGTTCCGCAGTCTCACCGCGCCGGGGTAGGTCTGGGTCTTGTCGAGGACCTTGAAGATGTCGTCTTTGTCGGCCAGGCCGAGGTCCTTGATGGTGTTGTGGTCGAGACTGTAGCGTTCCGGCTCGTCTTCGTAGACTCTGAGTCCCTGGCCGAGGCGTTCCACGGACCCGGCAAAGGAACGGGGAGCCTGCTCGGGGCCCGCGATGTCGCCGGAGGCCTGGTGGGTCTTGGCTCCAAGCAGGCGGTCCATGATCTGATCGCCCGCTCCCTTGGCCTGGGTGTCGGGCATCTTGGCGAGGTCCTCGGCCGAGGCCGCGGGGACTTCGGAGGGAGAGGCGGACAGGAGAGCGGACAGTCGGAGGTTCGCCGCGGCCGGAGAAGCGGCAGGCGAGGGAACGACTGCCGGAGCCGAGTTCTCCAGAGCGAGCTGGGGCAAAGACGGGGTCGCTTGCCGGGTCTCGGTCTCGACGCCGGGAGCGGAGTTCAAGGATGGAACATTGTTGAAGGCGCCAAGCGAGGTCGGGCCCGCTGCTGGGGAGAGGGGCCTCATGTGGGGCAGCGCTCCCGGAAGGCCAAAGCCATTGATGGGAGCGATGGGCTGGATCGACCGGGCCATGGACGCGGTCTGGCTGTAGGCAAATGGGCCAGGAGCGGCCAGGACCAGGCTGGACACGACCAAGACGGCTAGGGCGCGCCGCATGTCATCTATTCTATTACGGAACCCCTGGAAACACCTAGGGTCCTGAGTCCTAAAGGAAAGCACGCATTAGGCCCAAGGAAAATAGGTCTGGCGGAAAAAGGGTTCTCCCTATATACTGGGGGGACGGCGGTGGCGCATGACCCCTCTAGCAGGCTGCTGAAAAACCCCTTGCGGAGTGTTGACACAAGTGACCCGCGTCTTGGAAAATCATAGAATCTCTCGACGGAACACCGACGAGAGGAGACCAACCAAGATGATGGGGACAGCCGAAGGACAGAAGTCCA
>JACRNU010000074.1 GCA_016234805.1 Elusimicrobiota bacterium | reverse complement strand
GCGAGCTTGTCGAAGAGCCTGCCTTTGATCCCCATGGCCGCGAGGTCGCGCAGCCTGCCGATGTACCCGAGATGGGTCCTGAGCCAGGACACGCCGATGGCCTTGTCCACCTTGGAGAGGGAGATGTAAGGAGGAAGGGCCGGGTCCTTGGCCATGCGGCCGATCACTTCGACATCCATGCCCCGCTTCTTGAGCTCGTCCTGCATGAGCTGGGCCGCGGCCTTGACGTCGGTCTCCGCGGTGCCCACGGGCAGGGGCCGGAAGTAGGAGTCCTTGGAGAGCTCCTCTTCCCTGCCGTTGAAGATCACGCTGCCGTACTTCTCCTTCACGGCTTTCCCGGCCGCCTTGATGGACTCGCCCTCGGCCTGCTCCCAGGCGATCTGCACATCGCGCACGAGCCTGGCTTCGGACTTGGCGTCGTACGCCAGGGCCCGGGTTCCCTTGGAAGACACCACGCCCAAGACGGCTTTCTGCTCCGGTGTCATGCCTGAGATGGACTGGAGGATGGTTGTTTCCTTGGGGTTCTCGGATGCGTCCGGCCGGTCCGTGAGGATCACGGGCTGGATGCCCGCGTCCGCGGCCAGCTTCAGGGCCTCGGCGGTCTCGGGAGCGATGGGCTTGGCCCAGGGGGCGAGCGTGTCGTCGTAGTCGAAGATGGCGAGTGTTGGCTTGTTCTGCGAAAGTCTGGCCAGGATTTGCTGGGCATGGCCCGGGCTCACGGGCCTCAGGCTCAGGATCACGCCGCGGCCGGCCAGGGCGCGCAGAGCCTGGCGGTGGACCTCGTAGTCCGAAGCCCCGCCAAGGGGGTTGGAATCAGCGATGCGGCGCAGGGACGAGTCTGTTTCCGCGCCCGGGACGGACGCGATGGAGTCCACGGCCTTCTTGCGGTCCATTTCGGGCTTGGCGGAATCAACAGCCACGGCCTCGAGTTCCGGGACCGGGATGGTCTGCGGCCGGCTTGCCTGGAGCGAGCCCTGGGTCCCGTCAGCCGGTGAGAAAGTCGGGACCGGGCCCGTGAGGTCCGCGCTTGCTTTGGACCTGCCGGTGAAGAGGTCGGAGAGGATGGTCCGGCGGTCGTTGTCGGTCCTGGCAAGGGAAAGCTGGTCCGCGCCGCTCGTGAGGACCTCGCGGGTCGAGGCAGGCATGTCTTCTGGAGTCTCGGCCTGAGGCGCCGCGGTCAGGCCGATGGCAGGGACCGGGAGGTCCGGCACCGCGGCAGCCGGAAGCGCGACGGAGGGGACGCCAGGGAGCAGGGCGGAGATGTTCGCGGGAGCAACAGGGATCGCCGCGTTGGACGCGGCCGAGGGGAGGACGGAAGCGGAGACTGAGGGAGCGCCGATGGTCGGGAGCGAGAATCCTGACGGGAGAGAGGGGTTGAACTGCAGGGGCAGACTGCCGATCTGCGACGGCACCACCGCGATGGGCACGGCCACCGGAGCCTTGCCCGCGTGCCCGCCCACGGAGATGGTCTGGCCGAAGGCGCGATAGCCCTCGAAGCCCGGCGACAAAGCGATGAGCGCGGCGCTGAGGACGCCGGCTGTGAACCGTTTCATGAATCCCCCTTGTTTCACGCAACTATATTGTAAGCCACAACCTATGAAGAAAGGCTGGGCCTTACGGGTTTTTCAGGGGCGATATTGGACCCAGGGTTTCCTGGGCCTGTCCGGCTTGGCTATTTGGGTATCTGTGACGCGGCGCAGGCCGCGGCAGCGCGGACAGAGGATGATGGGTCGGATGACGAGAGCTTCATGAGCATGTCGCGGAACTGCTTCTTGCTCTCGGACAGAGCCCCCTGCACAGCGGACATGGCAGCGCAGCCGGCTGCGCGGACCTCAGGATCCCGGTCTTCAAGGCATCTTCCCAGGAGAGCCACGATCCCGGCATCCCAGGATTGCGCTGAGGCTTTGCACGCCGCGGTCTTCACGGTCCGGTCCATGGAGGACAGGGCCCCTGCCACTGCTTCCCGGGCAGGAGGTCCCATGCGGGCCAGGCCGCTGGCAGCAGCGTCGCGCCTCTTGGCGTCCTTCTTGGCGAGGAAAGAGGCGAGGATCGCCGCGTTCTCGGGTCGGCCCAAGGCCCCGAGCGAGCCCAAGGCAGCAGCGGCTACATCCGGGTCAGGGTCCGATGCCCTGCCAGCCAGGAGTTCCGCGGCGGCATCCCTCGCTCTTTCCGCTGCGGAAAGTTCTGTCCGGAGCCTGGCTTTCCGGTCTGCCCTGCTGACAGAGAATTCCAAGAAAAGAGAAAGTGCTTCCTTGGGAAGGGGTTCATTGGGTCCGGGGAACGAATCCACCAACCGTGCCCGTTCCTCGGGCGTGACCGGCCCTGACAGGGAGAGGCCTGCCATGACATCCACCGCCCTCTTCCATCCAAAGAGCTTGATGGTTTCTTCGGTGGAGGCCTGGGAGGAGGTCATGACCTCGTAGAAACGCAGCCGGCCGGGTTCATCTCCTTGCTCGCGGCTGAAGAGATAGCCGATGCCTCCTGCCGCCTCCCTGCGCACAGCCCAGTCATCATCAGCCAGGGCCCGGGTCAGGAGGGGAAGAGCCTGTTCGATGCTGCTGTAGCGGAAGCAGTGGGCCACAAGGGCCCGGTAGGTGCCCTGACTGGCGTCGAATCTCCGGGCTGCCCAAGCCGAGACTTCGGGACCGAAGCCTGCGAGCAGGACCCTCAGCCAGAGATACTCGTCGAACCGGTCCGGAGAGAGAGCGTCGAGGAGATGGGGCAGGTCCTCCGCACGAGTGCGGAAGAATTCCCGCAAAGCCAGCCTGGGGACCTGGCTGTCAAGGCTGAAAGAGGAGGTGACATGAAGCAGGCTCGCGATGCGTTCGCGCCCGGTCTTCTTGAGCGCTGCTTCAAGAAGAACGCCGAGTTCAGCCCGTTCCTTTTCCACTGCCGCTGTCCGGTCGAGCGGAGGCCATTCGGTTGCGGGCAGAGAGAGCTTGGGGTCGAGGATGAGTCCGTCCGGAGCCACGACAGTTCCCCAGGATCCGAGAGCCAGGGATTTGACGGCCGCTGGTCCAGAGGACAGGGCAGGCAGGCCCAGGCTGTTGTCTTTGCCTGAGAAGGCGGCCAAGCCGTAGCCTGGAGCCGCCCGCTTGTAGAAGCCTGTGCCGAAGTCAGGAAGCAGGAGCTTGTTGCGGTCTCCCCGGATGACGGCCAGGCCATGTCCGTTGACGTCTCCCCGTCCCGTGCCCCAATCCGCACGGCTGGTGTTGTCGTCGCCTGCCAGAAGCCAATAGCCGACGCCGTAGTCCCAGCCGAAAGCCGGGCCGACTCCCCAGTTCACGAGAGCATTGGCGTCGCCTTCGACGCTCAGGATCCCGACAGCCGTGTGGATGCCTGACCCTTGGCTGTAGCGCCTGGCCTTGAGCCGGTTCCGGTTCCCCTTGGTGAAGAGAGCGCCGATGCCGTGCCAGTACCCGCTGCCTTGCCCGAAGTAGTTCGTGGTCAGGGATGAGTCGTTTCCTTCGAGGTAGGCGAGCCCGATCCCTCCTCCGGCAAAGGCCCGGTGTCCGTAGCCCGCGCCCTGGCACAGGCTCAAGGCCGCGGAAGCCTCGCGCGGGTCCGGGTAGCGGAGCCCGCATCGGAGGTCCGCCTTGGAGCCCTGGTGGGAGAAGATTCCTAAGCCTCTCGTGAACCCATAGCCCTGGCCCGAAAGGTCCGCTTTGAACGAGGCTCTCTCTCCCCGCGACCAGAGAAGGCCCGCGCCAAAGGCTCCGGCTCCCTGCGTGAACCGGCCGCCCTGAAGCTCGTTGCCCGCGCCTTCGATGAAAATCCCGCCCACGCCGAAGAGACCGGCGCCCAGGGAGAAGTCGCCTGCCGTGATCCTCTTGGCGCCTGCCGCGTTCGGAAGGAAAAGCAGGCCGATGCCGAAGATGCCGCTGCCGGCGTTGGGCGGGGCGCCCGCGGCTGAAGCGTCCGCCGCGGCTTCCACCGTGACCTCGGCCGCGAGGTCGATGACCACCTTCACCTCTCCCTCGCCTGCGGCCGCGACCGGGCCTTGATAGACGCTCCTGCCTCCGAGATGGATGAGGAGCGCCACGTCTTTGAGCTCCTCCGGCCTGAAGATACGGTCTCCAGGGCCGACCAGGAGGCCGTCGCCGAAGGTGAGTTTCCAGCGCTTCTCCTTCAAACCCTTCTTTCCCGCGGCCTTGAGGAGTACCGGCAGTTCCTGCCAGACCGCGCGGCAAAGGGTCCGGCCCGCGGAGGTCATGGCCGCATGGTCGAATCCGGCTATGGCGTCATAGACAGCGGGGTCGGACCGGGGCCCTGTCTCGTTGGTCACGATGCCCCGGACCTCCTGAAGCGCGGCCCGTCGTTCATCAGGGGTCAGGGAGGCCACGGCTTTGGCCACGGAACCTCGCGCCATGCTCATGGAGTCGACGATCCTTTCCAATGTCCGGGGAATGCTCTCCTTTCCCGGCCGCTTGCTGGGCAGGGCCGCAGAGGGCACGCTGCCGGGAACGAGGAGCCCGCAGGGGTCTTCGGACCGGCGGAGCCTGTCGCGCAGCTTGCGGGCCTCCGCCGGAAGGGTCAGGGGCTCCCGGAGGAGCTTCTCCGTTTCAGGGATTGCCATGCGCGTGTCCCAACGGGAGGGGCGGATATCCATATCCTCGGGATTCGCGCCGACAGCGCTGGCCGCGTCGTGGAGGAGCTTCGTCTCCCATTCGGGGGAGGACTTCCCTCCTGCCGCCGTCTCGGAGAGGGCGCAGGGAGGAAAAAGGAACATCGAGAAAAGGACGAGGAAATGCTTCAGGCGGCGACCTGCGGTACTGATCCTGCCGGGACCGTCCGCTACCGTGACCAATGCGGCGTGGAGCTCGCTCCGGGGATCTCGACGAGCCGGTGCGGGGCCGAGCCGTCCGCGTCCATGATGAAGAGCTCGGGCCGGCCGTTGCGGGTCGAGACGAACGCGAGGAAGCGGCCGTCCGGGGACCAGGAGGGATCCTCGTTGGAGCCTTCGCCGCGCGTGAGCTGGCGGGTCTGGTTGCCGGTGACGTCCACGATGAAGATGTCGATGGGATCCTTGGGCCGGGAGCGGCCGGCGAAGGCGATCCACTCTCCCGTGGGCGACCAGGAGGGCGAGTCGCACCAGTTCATGCGGGGGGTGATCTTCCGCGCCCGCTGGGTGGTCATGTCGAGGATATAGACCTGGGGGTTGCCGGAGCGGTCGGAAACGAAGGCGACCTGGCCCGCGTCAGGGGAGAAGGTCGGCGAGGTGTCCACGCCGTTGTGCTGGGTGAGCCGCGCGACCGAACCGTCCGCGATGTTCTTGACGAAGATGTTGGGATGCTTCTGCCGCGAGAGGGTCATGAGCATTTGGTTGCCGTCGGGCGAGAAGCCGCCGGCCACGTTGAGCCCCTGGTCGTTGGACAGGGCTTTGGCCTTGCCGGTCTCGAGGTCCATGAGGAAGAGGTCGGGGTTGCCGTCCTTGTACGAGGTGTAGGCCACGGACTTGCGGTCAGGGCTGATGCGGGGCAGGAGGGTGATGGCGCGGTGCGTGGTCAGGCGGCGGAGGTTGGCTCCGTCGTAATCCGCGAGGTAGACTTCCTTGTGCCCGGTCTGGTTGTTGCAGAACACGAGCTGGGAGTGGGCGATGCCGGTCTTCCCGGTCAGGGCCTTCACCAAGTCGTCGGAGACGCGGTGGGCGAGCGAGCGCCAGAACTGGGCGTCCTGCTGGTAGTAGCGGTCGAAGACCTGCTCGCCGGATTCGAGGTTGGTCAGGGAGACCGTGAGGCTCAGCCGCGCCTTGCCTCCTCCTCCGGGCGCGGCGGTCTTGACGGTCAGCACCCACCCCGCGCCGCGCAGCTTCCAGTCGCGGGTGATGGCCTTGAGGTTGTTGCCGTCGAAGCGGGGTCCGTCCTCGAGGATCTTGAAGTAGCGGGAGAACATGAGGTCCTCCCGCACCACGTCGTGCGTCTGCTGGGCCATGGCCGCGTCCTGGGCCGAGGACGGGTCGTTGGCCGCGAAGGGGGGCAGGCCCAGGGGAAGGGCGGAGCCCGCGGAGGAGCCGGCGAGGCTGATGTAGACGTCGGACGCGGCCGCGGGGAGCGCGAGCGCGGCGGCCAGGGCAATGAGCGCCAGCGAGGGCCGTCTCACGACCGCCCCTTGCGGGCCGGCCGCTCGGACAAGAGTCTCTTCAGTTGCTCGGCCGCGGCCTTGGCCTCGGGGCTCTTGGGGAAGTCCGCCGGGATGGACTCGAGGTACTGCTTGGCCTCGGTGATGTTGCGCTTGAGGTTGATGAGGCACAGGGCGTAGAGGAGCCGGGTCGAGGGGGTCATCTTGCTCTTGGGGAAGCGCTCGAGGGCGGACGCGAACTGCCGCCCGGCCGCCTCCCACTTGCCCTGGCCGTAGTAGGCCTCGCCCAGGTTGTAGACCGCCATGTCGATGAGGGACCCGCTGGGGAATCGCGTCACGTACTCCTCGAAGCCCCTGGCCGCGAGGTCGTAGTCCTTCTTGGCGAGCCGGACATCGGCGTTCAGGAAGAGCTCGCTCGGCGACGGGACGGCTCCGGCCTGGGCGACCTTGCGCTCGATCTTCTCCACGTCCTTCTTCTGCTGTTCGGCGTCCTCCTTGAGGGACTCGCCCAGCGCGAGCACCTTGGTCGAGATGCCGGTGCCGACGTTGGCGACGCCCGAGCCCACGTCGTCGATCTTGGAGCCGAGCTTGTCCATGGAGCCCTGGAGGTCCTTGACCGTCTCGGTGAAGATCCCCAGGTCGGAATGGAGCTGCTTCATCTCCACGATCATGTCCGCCTGGTTGGACTGCATGGAAGAGATCGTCTTCTTGAGCTCCAGGATCTGGAACTTGAGCTCGTCGGTCTGGTTCTCGAGCGCCACCACGTCCCGCTGGGTCGCGATGCAGCCGCAGAAGAGGGCCGCGGCCGCGGCCAGGGCCAGCGCCCGTCTCATTGGGTGTCTCCGGCCGGGGCCGCGGCGGAGGCGGTGCGGCTGCGCACCCGGGTCTCGGCGCGGCGGTTCCGGGACCAGCAGTCCTCGGTGGACTCGTTGCAGGACGGGGATTCCTTGCCGTAGGAGATGGTGGCCAGGGCCTTGCCCGGCACGCCCAGGCGGATGTAGTACTCGCGCACGCCCTTGGCCCGGTTCTGGCCGAGGGAGAGGTTGTACTCGATGGTGCCGCGCTGGTCGCAGTGGCCGGCCACGAGCACCTCGAGGTCCCGGTGCGTCTTGAGGTACTCCGCGTTCTTCTTGAGCGCTTCCAGGGATTCGCCCTTGAGGGCGTAGCTGTCGTAGTCGAAATAGACCGTGGCGAGGTCGGGCGTGGTGGTGAACTCGGACCCTCGGATGCTGGCCTCGGTCACGTCCACGCCTGGGGTGTAGGCGGGGTTCTCTGCCTCCGAATCAGCCGGAGTCCCCTTGGTGGATTTCTTGCGGCCCTTGGTGGTGGAGCAGGATGCGAGCCCTCCGCAGACGACCGCGAGCGCCAGAGTGATGGTCAAGAACCGCTTCATATCTGTTCAGCCTCCCGACAGTATGGGTGCTTTAAACGCGATATATCATAGCAAAATCAGGTTGGGTCCTATGGCCCAGGCCGGGCCAGGCCCTCCGCCGCTGTCCCGCGATTCTTCACGAGGCTACACTCATAGAGAGATGAATATCCTTCTGGCAGCGGCTTTCTTCGCCCTGCCTCTCTTGCCCGTCCGCAAGGCATCTGCGGACTCGGAGGGGTGGGCGAAGGAGGTCGGCGCCGCGGCGCAAGCCGCGGCCCTGCCGGGTTTCTTCGACGGGATCCGCCTTCCGGGCGGTATCTCCGGGCCGGTGTCCGTGCCGGGCGCGCCGGTCTTCCGGTCCGCGCCTCCCGAGGATGCGGCTCCGGTTCCGGCCGAAGTCGCCTTCAACGGCATCACGTTGCCCCGAGCCGCCTTCACCAGCCGGGAGTCCGTGAGCGGCCACCTGGTCCGCGCCATCGACGCCAGCCAGGGGAGCGTCAAGCTCCTGCTCTACGATTTCAACCTCCAGGACGTCTGGGATGCTCTCGAAAGGGCGGTCTCCCGAGCCCCTTCGATGGAGATCACCGTGGTGCTGGACCAGGGCCATGTGTTCCCGCGGCCGGGCCGCCGCGCCAACGCTCTCATCGCCAAACTGCTGGCCGAGCCCAGGATCAAGACCAGGATCGTGGCCGGCCTCGGGGAGTACGGCCTCATGCACAACAAGGTCGCGATCCTCGACGGCAAGGTCCTCAAGACAGGCTCCTACAACTGGAGCAAGTCCGCGGAGAAGTCCAACTACGAGAACGCGGTCTTCACGGACGAGGCCGGCCGCGTGGCGGTCTACAGCGCCTATTGCGACTGGGTCTGGGCGCTGTCGGGCCCGCCCGATGCTCCGAGGCCTCCTCCGACGATCGATGGCGGCCCGCCCGAGGACGCGTCGCCCGGCGTCGCGTTCCACTCGGCCAGGTTCCCCCTGGCGGTCTTCTCCCCGGCAGGGGGGACGGCAGGCCGCCTCCTCGACGCCGTCAAGTTCTCCCGGTCCACGATCGATGTCGCCATGTTCAGCTTCACGAGCATGCCCCTGGCCGAGGCCCTGGCCGCGCGCCGGGCCGCGGGCGCGCGCGTGAGGGTCGTCATGGACCGCAAGCAGTCGCGCAGCCCCTACAGCGTACTCTCCTTCCTGCGGTCAAAGGGCGTCGAGGTCGCGATCCTCGATGGCCGGACCAAGGCGGGAGTCCTGCATCACAAGTTCGCGGTCTTCGACGGGCTCATGGTGGAGACCGGTTCCTACAACTGGACGGTCAACGGCGAGCAGTTCAGCTTCGAGAACGCCAACTTCCTCTCCGACCCGCGGGACGTCGCCGCCTTCCGGGCGGAGTTCGACCTCCTGTGGGGGCTTGGCCGCAAGGACTTCTGATTCAGGCGGGCTTTTCCGGCGTTTCCGACGACAGGCTTCCGTCGCTCTTCTCCCCCGACAGCATGGCATTGACGGCCTTCCTGAAGTCGTCGAGGTGGATGGGCTTGGGCAGGAAGCGCGCGTCCGAGGAGTCCGTGATCTCCGCCATGATGGTCTCGGGGGAGGCCTCGCCGCTCATGAAGAGGATGGGGGTCGTGGCGCTGGCTTGGTTGCGGCGCAGGGACTCGTAGAGGTGAGCGCCCGTGGTCTGGGGCATGTGGTAGTCGAGGATGATGAGGTCGGGCTTCAGCTGGCGGACCTTCTTCATCCCCTCCACCGGGTCGCCGGCGGAGTCGGCCTGGTGCCCGTCGTGGCGGAGCACCTCAAGGAGAAGGGAAACAATCTCGAAATCGTCGTCGATGATGATGATCTTGGCCACGAGTGATGCGTATTATACTAACCCGGCAGGGCGAAGGGAAGCGTCCCCGTGGGAGGAAGCGCGGTTCCAGATGAGGGCAAGAGGGCGTCCCGAAGAGAGGACCGCGGAGAGGGCCGGCGGCGCCGCGCGGGCCGGGCGGGCCGGGCGGGCCTTCTTCTTGCCCGCCTTCATCTTGAACATGAGGCTGTCGGCTTCGTTGATGAAGGACGCGACCGTCTGGTCGTGCGCGAGCGTGGCGATGCCGTAGCTGAAATCGAGTCCTTCCAGGGACGCGTCCGCGAGGGCGGCGGCTACGATCCTCTCGGTCACCCGGCGCGCCTTGTCCTCGGCCAGGCCGGGCAGGAGGATGACGAACTCGTCGCCACCGTAGCGGTAGGCCGAGTCCACGCCCTGCCGGACCTTCTGCATGATGATCCCGCCAAAGGCCTTGAGCACCCGGTCTCCCTCGAGGTGGCCCTTGAGGTCGTTGAGGGCCTTGAACCCGTCGAGGTCGATGACGACGATGGAGAGCTTGTAGCGCTGCCGTCTGGCGCGGCTGGCTTCCTGGGCGACGCGTTCCTCGAAGTGGCGCTGGTTGTGCAGCCCGGTGAGGTTGTCCGTGATGGAGAGCTCGCGCAATCGGAGCTCCAGCTCGATGCGGTCCGTGATGTCCTTGGAGATGCCCAGGGTGCCGATGACCCGGCCGGCACGGTCCTTTAATAGGGAGGCGGACATGCTGACATGGATGAGGCGGCCTTCCTTGGTCTTGAACACCATCTCCCGGTTGGCGACGCTTCCCTGCTTCCTCAGCAGGCCCATGATCGCCTTGGCCTCTGGGATGCCCCCGGCGTAGAAGGAATGGGCGGGCTGGCCCATGGCCTCCCTGGCGGACATGCCGAGCATCCTTTCCGCCCCGGGGCTGAAGTAGATGACCCTGCCGTCCGTGTCCGTGGTGCAGATGGCGTCGGAGGTGGAGGTGACGATGGCTTCGAGGTATTCCTTGGCCCGGACGAAATCCGCGGACAGGTGGACCAGGGGAGGCCGCTTCCCAACGGCATAGGGCGGCGGCACTTCCTCGCGGTAGCGCTCGGTCGCCGGTTCCGTATCCCGGAGAGGCATATGAAGAGTTTAGTGCCTGCCGGGAAGAGGAGCGAGGGTCCTGGGGCCTTGGGACTCCTGGGTCCTTTGGCCCTTTCGGGTGTTGCGGGTGTCAGGTCTGACGCCTATTTTTTGCGGCGGTCTTCGAGGGCGAAGATGTGGTCGATCTTGGCCTTGAGGTCCTCGACCGTGACCGGCTTGGCCAGGTAGTCCACGGCTCCGAAGAGCAGGGCGTCGTTGACCGTGGCCGCGTCGGCCAGGGCGCTGATCACGAGGATGGGGATGTGGCCGGTCTTGGCATTGGTGCGGAACTCCCGTGTCAGGCTGATGCCGTCCACTCCGGGCATCATCACGTCCATGAGGATGAGGTCGGGCAGCCGTTCCGCGAGGTGCTTGCGGGCGCCCTCCGCGTCCTCGACGCTGGAGATCTTATACCCGAAGATGGCCAGCCCCTGTTCGTAGAAGTCACGCATGGATGGGTCGTCGTCGATGGCGAGGATCGTCTTCACGAGCCCTCCTTGGCCCAAGAATCGAGGCTGAGCGCCGTGCAAGGGTTGAAGAAGAGCCAGGCCGCGGCGCAGGCCAGGACGGCGTCGAGGAAGACCGTCTGCGAGGGCGCCAGGTGCAGGCCGAAGCCGAAGCACCCGCAGTCCGCGAGCTCGAATCCCCGGGCCATGGTGGAGAGGAGCGCGGTGATGAACGCGCCGAAGAGCCCGAAGGCGGCAACGGCGGACCAGCGGGTGAGCCAGCCGCCGAGCAGGGCGAACCCCGCGAGGGTCTCGGCCCACGGCAGGATGGCCGCGGCCGGCATGACCAGCACTTGCGGCAGGATGGCGTAGGCCTCGATGGCGGCCGCGAACTCCTCGACCGGGGAACCGGCCTTGACGGCTCCTGAGAATGCCAGGACCGCTCCCACGATGACGCGGGCGGCCAGGCCCAGCCACGTGAGCCAGTGGGGAGTTGCCGGCGCGGAAGCGGGGGGAGGTCGGCGGGTCATCGGTTCTTGAGCTTCTTTTCGATCCACATGGTGCCCAGGGTGGAGAGCTGCCGGGCTCCGACGAAGCGCCTGCCTGCCACGAAGAAGGTCGGGGTGGACGAGACGAGCCGGGTCTTGCCCTCGGTCATGTCCGAGGCCACGGCCGCGTCCACGGACGGGTCCTTCAGGCAGGCTTCGAACGACCTCCCCTCGAGGTGCAGGTCAGCCGCGTATTTCACGAACCAGGCCAAGGGCGGCCCGCTCGGGCCGGGGCCATGGGGGGCCCACTCGGTCTGGCGCTCGAAGAGCCGGTCGTGGTACTGCCAGAACGCGCCCTGACGGCCCGCGCATTCGGCCGCGGCCGCGGCCGCCCTGGCCCAGGGATGAGGCCGTTCCAGGGGGAAGTGCTTGAAATGGAGACGGACGTCCTTGCCGAAGGCCGAGAGCAGGGATTTCATCGCGGTGTGCGCAGCGCTGCAGGCCGGGCACTCGAAGTCCGAGTATTCCACGATGACGACCCTGGCGGCCGGGTCGCCTGCCTGCCGGTAGGGGGGGGAGTCCGCGGCGTAGGGCTTGTAGCGTCCGGCCGCGACCAGGACAGCGGCGACTGTCGCGGCAGCGACCAGGGCGCCGCCTGTCATCAGCCGTCCGTTTCTGGAAGTCGCCAGCATCGCGATATTATAACAGAAAGGAACTAGCGGACGGCCTTGGCAGCGTCGACGACTCCCGTTCCCTGCTCCTCCGGCGGGACGCCGGGGATGGCCTCGGCCGCGGCCTTGAAGACGGTCCGGAGAGCTTCCGGGTCCTTGAGGCCCTTGGCCGCGACCGCCAGGGCAGCCAGGCCCGCGGCGTGCGGGGCTGCCATGGAGGTCCCGGACATGGACTTGTAGCCGCCGCCCAGAAAGGTGGACTGGACGCTCACGCCCGGGGCGATGAAGTCGACTTCCGGGCCCCGGCTGGAGAAATAGGCGACCTTGTCCTGGGAGTCCGACGCCGCGATGGCGATCGTTTGGGGGTAGGCCGCGGGGAAGCTCACCGCCCCGCCTGAGTTCCCGGCTGCCGCGATCAGGATGACGCCCGCTTTGGCCATGGCTTCCACCGCGGCCTGGAGCGCCTCGTTGCCCCGGGAGGCTCCGAGGCTCATGTTCACGACAGCCATCTTGTTCGTGACCGTCCACTCCATGCCCGCGATGACGTCGCTGAAATTGCCGCTGCCGTTGCCGTCGAGCACCTTGACCGCGTAGAGGGCCGCGTCCGGCGCGACGCCGACCACTCCCACGCCGTTGTCCCGGGCGCCGATCGTGCCGGCCACGTGGGTGCCATGCCCGTTGTCGTCCTTGTAGTTCCCGGGGTTCTCCTTGTCCACCGCGCTCCAGCCCCCGGCCACCGCGGCCTTGAGGTCCGGGTGGTCGAAATCCACGCCGGTGTCGACGATCGCGACCTTGACGCCCTTGCCCTTGGTCACGGCCCAAGCCGCTGGGGCGTTGACCCGCGTGATGCCCCAGGGCGTGTCCTGTCCGCCCACGGGCGCCGGCTCGTCAACGGAAGGCTTGAGCCTTCCTTGCAGGAACTCCGCCATGGAGGGCCACCCTACCTCGGCCACGGTCGCCGGCGCCGCTTCGAGCCAGTTCACGCGGGGGTCGTCGACGACCTTGAGGACCTCGCCGCGCGCCTTGAGCTTGGCTTCAGCGGACTGCAGGAGGGGGGAGGAGGCACGGATGACCACCGAGTTGATGAGGCGCAGCTCCCGGACCACGGAGCCGCCCGATTGGGACGCGATGGCGACGCGAGTCGCCGGGGCGACGTTCTCCCGGAAGACGACGATACGCTGGGCTCCGGAGCCCAGGGTGTCCGCGGCAGCCGCGGACCGGGAAATCCCGAAAACGAGGACGGCCACGACGAGCCAGCGGGCGGCTCGTACCATAGACACCTCCAATGATGTCCGCGCGTGCGCGGGCAAGACTCGGCGCTGTTGGAATGATGCGTGAAAAGCATAGCATAAAAAGAGGGTCGAAGGGCCTATCCGCCGGTAGGTCTTTTGGTCCCTAGAACAACGCGAGGAACCGGTCCTCGTATTCCTCGAAGAGCCCGTACTCGCGGAGCTTGCCGGCCAGCGCGTCGCGCCTCGCCGAGGCTGACGAGGCTTCGGCGAAGAGCCCCTCGATCTCCCTGCGCCGGGCCGCCGCTTTCTTGCCTTCCGGGTCGAAGAGGCCGCGGCGCTCCAGGTCGCGGACGTGGACCGGGAACGACCGGGCGGATTCCTCCAGGGTGAGCTTCATGAGGGCCAGGCTCCAGCCCGCGTCCGGGCAGCGCAGGACCGCGGCGTGGGGGTCGCCGGTCCGCTCGAGCTCGGCCAGGACGCGCTCTGCGACCGCGGGGGACTTCTCGGACACCACGGTCGCGGAGAAGCCTTCGTTCTTGAAATTGTACTCGAGGACCCGCAGGAGGTCCTTGTAGGCCGCGTTCACCCACCCCTCGAATTCCGCGGCCGAGTCGCCGAAGCCCTGGAACCTATCCTTGAAGGAGTCGGGCGTCACGATCTGGGGCCGCTGGGAGACGACCGCCCCCTTGCGGATCCGCGTGCTGTCGGGCGTGCCCTTCAGGTTCGAGATGAGGTGATAGGAGATGCGGGTGGCGCCGAAGGTGGAGAGCATCCTGCGCGGCCCGCGCAGGACCTCGGTCCGGCGCAGCAGGGCCTCGATGGCTGAGGGGTCCATTTTGTATGATGATACAAAATGACCGAGCATACGCGAGGGAATGGTCGCGTCCATCGCCGTAGGAGGCGACCATGAGCGTGGACTTGAGGTTCGTCTTGACCGGAGCCAAGAGGGTGGTGGATTCCCGGCCCTTCTACGTGCAGATGATGGTGACGGACGACTGCAACCTCCGCTGCGCCTACTGCGACGAGTACAGCGCGGGCGCTCCCCTGCCGCCGCTGGCCGAGCTCAAGTCCAGGATCGACCGGCTCGACGACCTCGGGGCCCTGGTCTACGATCTGCTGGGCGGCGAGCCGCTCCTGCATCCCGGCGCCGCCGAGCTCGTCGGCCACGTCAAGTCCAAGCGCGGGGGCTCCAACCTCTGCACCATCATCACCAACGGCTTCCTCCTCACCCGGCAGGTCATCAGGGACCTCAATGCCGCGGGCCTGGATTTCATGCAGATCTCCGTGGATTCGGTCGCCCCGACTTCGGCCTCGCAGAAGTCCCTCAAGACCGTCCTGCCGCGGCTGCGCCTGCTGGCCGAGGAGGCGAAGTTCACTGTGGAGGTCCAGACCGTGCTCTGCGAGTCCACGGTGGACTCCTACGGCGAGTTCCGCTCCGCGCTCGGCGACCTGCCCTTCTCCTTCGGGTTCTCGGTCCAGCACGGGCCCGGGGGCCGCATCGCCATCCAGGGGGAGAAGTACCTCTCCCTCCTGAAGCGCTACGGCGTGTTCGAGGGCGTCAACTTCTACGGCAGGCACATCGAAGAGATGCTCCGCGGGGATTTCTCGCGGCCTTGGAAGTGCCTGGCCGGGTTCAAGTTCCTCTATGTCAACGCGGCCGGCGAGGCGCAGTGGTGCGGCCAGCAGAGGGCGCAGAAGCTGCCCCTGGCGACCCTCACCCCTGCGGCCCTCAAGGCCAATGACCGGCACAAGCCGTGCGAGCCCGGGTGCTCGCTGGGCTGCGTGCGCCTGGTCTCCCACACCCTGGGCCAGCCCATTCGGACCTTCGGAGCGAGCGTCCGGCTCATGCTCGCGGCCGCCCTGCCGAAGAGAAAGAAGCCCTGAGCGTCCTAGTGGTGTCAGACGTTAAGCGATAAAAGCATCTATCCCTTAACGTCTGACACCAGCATCTGGGTCCTTGGACCCTTTCCTTCTGGGCCCTATGTTTGGTATGATGGGCCTAGAAGGAAATAGGCCCATCGGCCCAGGAGGTATCGTTCGATGAGAAGAGCCGCTCTTGCCATCCCGGCAGCAGCCGTCGCTCTGGCGCTGTCGTCGGCCCCGGTCTTCGCCGGGCTCCCCGCGCTGGATTTCGACCAGGGTATCGACGCGTCCGACATGCTGAAGGCCGCTCGCGCCCAGGCCGCTGACTCGAAGGTCGCCAAGGACGTGGCGGTCCGGCCGCTGTACCGCCGCTACGACCGCGACTGCGTGAAGTTCACGATCGGGGCCAAGGACGCTCCGCAGACCGAGTCCGTGTGGCTGCGCAGCACCGAGTGGGTGCAGGAGTGCCACCCGACCGGTCCCAACGGCTCTCAGAACTGCTACGACCGGCCCGGCTACACCTATCGCGAGCACGCCTCCATCACGATCCGGAACCGGGGAGAGCTCTTCCCCTGGGAATACGACAGCTTCGACGTGTGCCTCGAGGGCCCGTGGCTCAACATCTGGAACCGCGAGACCGCCTACGAGTACAAGACCGTGCAGGGCGGCTCCTACAACGGCGATTTCGTGCTCGCTCCGGTCAAGAAGATCCAGATGAAGCCCGACCCCACCGGGGTCCTCGCCCAGTCCCTCTCCCCGCAGATGACCGCGGTCTTCAAGGACAAGTGGGCCTCCTATTACGCTGGCGAGACCACGGTGCTCGTGGCGGCCCTGCGCAAGTCCGTGCCGGGCTGGTTCGACGCGACCCTCGTGCAGAAGGAGCTGAGCTTCCCGGCCGCTGACTCCTACATCGTGGACTTCCAGGCCTTTGCCAAGGAGTTCTCGCAGAAGCTCGAGGCAGGCAAGTCCTACTACGTGGAGTACTCGCTCAAGCGCATCGGCAAGATCTCCAAGGACAAGCTCGTCAAGGTGGGCGAGTCCGACAAGGCCGTCTACCAGCCGGCTCCCGCGGCTCTCGGCCGGTAGGCGCGGATCAGAGGATCGGCGCGAAGAACACGCCCATCCGGATGTTGGTGATGAACATCTTCTCCCCAAGGTTCATGCAGTAGCCGATGCTGACCCCGGGGGTCTCGGGGCCTGGGCAGAACATGTCGATCGTCCTGCAGGAGTTGGCCCGGCGCAGATACTGTCTCGTCTCATGGCACTTGTTCAGGATGTCCTGCCGGGACGCTGCCGTGCGTCCGTCCCAGGACTTGGAGACGCAGAAGTCCTTCTCCGGCTGGGAGAGACCCTCGGTGAGGTCCGAGGCGGCTCGGAGCGCGGCCACCGGCAGGAGCAAGCATCCGACGAAGAACGCGTAGAAGATCCGTTTCATGGCGGCACCTCCCCCTTCAGTGGAAGTATAACAGGGGTTTCTTGACTTTTCAAGGGTGAGGGGGTACACTTTTCCTAGAGGTCCTTCCTCATGAACACCACGCTTTCCCTGTCTATGATGTTGGCCGTGGGGCTGTGCGTCCCCTTCCGCGCGGCGGCGGAGGGCGGTACCCAGCCCGGGACGCAGGAGGGAGGACAAGTCGGGACCCCGCTGGAAACGCAGGCTGGGACGCCGGTCGGGACCCAGAGCGGGGATCAGGTCCAGCCGGCTGATCCTGGCGTGGACACGACGACCCCGAAACCGATCCCCAAGACCGAGACGCAGCTGCGGGAGCTGGCGGACGAGCAGCTCTGGAAGGACTTCGTGAGGGATAACGGACCGCTCATGAGGAAAGCGGCGACGAAAGACGGGCTCAGCGAGGAGGAGTGGCTGGACCTCAACGCCGCGGCCAACGCCTTCATGAGGACCGCCGAGACCGAGATGTATCGCCAGAGCGTCAGGACGGTCACGGAAAAGTTCAAGCCCGTTTCGGTGAGGGAGAAGGAGAAACAGCAGGCGGATCCTCTCGAGACCGCGGCGGCTACGGCCAACGAGACCGCCAAGAACAAGGCCGGCGATTTCATCCAGAACATGCGGAAGCTGACCTCCCGCATCGATATCGAGAGGGACCCCGGCAACCCCCTCGGCTACTCCCACCTGGGCGAGGACCTCGTGAAGGAGGAGAACTATCGCGAAGGCGCGGCGGTGCTCGAGAAGGCCGTCCAGCTCAAGTCCAACGATTCCAAGACCTACTCGGCCTATGGCACGGCGGCATTCCATCTCGGCGACTTCGCGCTCGCGCGGAACGCGGCTGAGCGGGCCCTCAGGCTCGACCCGAAGAATGACGCGGCTTTCGCCGTGCTGAGGCTCTCCGAGGGAAAGCAGGCGTCCGTTTCGCTCCCGTCCGTCCTGACGGGACAAGGCGGCGGAGACGGCGCGTTCGCCATGCCGTCCCAGGGCCCGGCCGTGTCCGCAGGGCCGGGCGGCCCGGGCGCGTCCGGGCCTGCGCCGGAGGGGCAAGCTTCCGCGGTCTCCCGGCCCCAGGCGCGGATGCGGCCCGAGGCAGGGCAGAAGTCCGCGGCATTCGCCAAGGAGGCGGCCGCGGCCCTGTCGGTCAAGGACTACCTCAAGGCCATCGAAGCCGCCACCAGGGCCATCGAGCTCAACGACAACAATGCCCAGGCATGGAACTACCGGGCCATGGCGCAGAGCAAGCTCGGGCGATACGAGGCGGCGGCCAAGGACGCGAGTTATGCCTTGAGCCTCGCGCCCAACAATGCAGCGGCGCTGCACACCCGGTCGTGGGCGCTCAACAAGCTGAGCCGCTTCAAGGAAGGGCTCGCGGACGCGGATCTCGTGCTCTCGCGCGAGCCGGACAACGCCTTCGCCTACCAGAACAAGGCCTTCGCTCTCGCGGGCATCGGAGACCGCAAGGGCATGCTGGAGGCGCTCAAGCGCTCGGCGGAGATCGAGCCCAGGTTCAAGGCCAGGTACGAGGCTGCCCTGCAGGTCCCTGAGAACTCGGACGTGCTGTTCCTCTTCGACCAGGACCCGGGTCCCAAGGTCGCGCCTCCAGAGGATGCGCCGGTCCAGGGAGGCGGCCGGAGGGGCCTGGCCTTCGCGGTAACGGCTGTCGGAGGCTTCCTGGCTGCCCTGGCCGTGGTCGTGGCCGTGTTCCCGGGATTGCGCAAGGGGATGTCCGTCGCGGCGCGTGGAGCTGCGGCGAGCCAGGAGAACGGCGCGGTCCTCCAGGGTCAGGGAGAGGCCGGCTCCTTCTGGAAGAAGTACCGCAGGGTCAGGGAGGTCGCGGTCGGGGGCATGGGCGTGGTGTACGAGGCCGAGGACACCTCCCTGGGCCGCAGGGTGGCGGTCAAGAAGATGCGCGACGAGATCCGGCTCGACCGCAGGGAGCGGGAGCGCTTCCTGCAGGAGGCGCGGACCGTGGCCTCGCTCAAGCACCCAAACATCGTGGAGATCTATTCGATCGTGGAGGACGGGGGGGAGGTCTACCTCGTCTTCGAGTTCGCGGAGGGCAAGACCCTGCATGAGGTCCTCTCCGGCGGCTTGCCGCTCCCGTTCGACGCGGCCCGGCGCGTGCTCAAGGATTCCTGCGAAGCGGTGGAGTGCGCGCACCGGAACAAGATCGTGCACCGGGACATCAAGCCCTCGAACATCATGGTGGCCGCGGGCGGGGGAGCGAAGGTCATGGATTTCGGGGTGGCGCGGCAGGCCAAGGAGGCCGCCACCAAGGCGGCGACGAACACGGTGGTGGGCACGCCGCCGTACATGGCGCCGGAGTCGGAGCAGGGGACCGTGGGGCCGCAGTCGGACGTTTACGGGCTCGGGGTCGTGTTCTACGAGATGCTGAGCGGCAAGCTGCCCTTCGCCGGCTCGGGCGCGGGGATGCTGCTCAACAAGATGAACGCCAAGTTCACTCCTCTCTCCCAGGCCGCCGCCGGCCTGCCTCCGGCGATCGACGATGTGATTTCCCGCGTCCTGTCCCCGGACCCGGCCAAGCGGTACCGGACCGTGGGGGAGTTCCGCGCCGCGGTGGAGGAACTCAAGGCCGCCTGACGCACTTCTGTCCGGCGAATAAAAGCCCCCGGCAGGAAGCCGGGGGCTTTTGTCCGAGGACGTGTCTCGGCGTCACTTGTTCAGCATGATCTTCACCAAGGCCTGGCGCGCCTTGTCCGCATCGGCTTCGTTCTGGGTGTAATCCCACTTGAAGGCCTTGGGGATCGGGCCCTGGTCTTGCAGGAAGCGTTCGGTGGCCAAGCATGCATCGATGAGGCTCTGCTTCTTCGTCGCGTCCCCGCCGGCGAGCCGTTCCGCGACCTTCGGGCAGAAGCTGGAGCCCGGCTCCCTGTTCTGGGCGTACGCGATGGCGACGACGGCCACGGTCAAGACGAGCGCGATCAGATTCCTCATAAATCCCTCCCTCTCAAGCCGAGAGTCGGCGTGTCAACCTCAGTATAACAGGACCTCCTTGACAAATCAAGGGGGGGGCTGTACACTAAGGAGGGGTCCACCATGAGCCGACTGGCCTTCGCCGGGCTGCTGTCTTTCCTGGCTTGCCTGCCTTGGACCGCCCCCCTTCCCTGTCTCGCCACGGAGCCTGCCAAGACCGACGAGGACACCGGCGACGTGGAGAGGGCCCAGCGGATCGGCGACCTTCTCCAGGGCAATGTGCCGATCGAAGGCGACATCGACCAGTGGGTGAGGACGATCCGGGCCGAGATCGGAAAGCTCCAGGACAAGCCGACCCAGGAGATGTTCCTGGTGGAGCTCGGCAAGAAGGTCGGGCTTCCGGCCAACCCCCATCAGCAGGGCAGCGGTCCCAAGCCCGGGGAGCCCGGGTTCACCGAGACCGTGGCGCTGGGTCTTAGGCGGGAGATGCTCCCGGAATGGAAGAAGTCGTCGCCCAACAACCCGGTGGCCTGGGCCGAGAACGGATACCTGCAGTGCTCGCTCAAGGACTACCGCGCGTGCCTCTCGGACCTCGGCCGCGCCATCGACCTCGGGATCAAGGACCCCAAGACCTTCGCCACCTATGGGAGCGCGGCGCACAGCCTCGGCGACTATAAGCTCGCCATGAAGGCCGCGTCCTGGGCCCTCAAGATGGACCCGAAGCACGATGGAGCCCATGCGGTCTATGCCTTGTCCGAGGGCAGGGTCTCGACCGTGGAGCTGCCCTCGTCCCTCAACGCCGCCGCTTTCGGGGGCTCTCCCGCGGCCGAAGCCCCCGCGGTCGAGGCCCCGGGCTCCGGCGCCGCCCCTCCGGGCCAGTCGCCTGTGGCCGGCCGCGAGGCCGGCCCGGCGCCGGTGATGCCCGTGGATGCTCCCCGCCGCATGACCCCGGCCGAGGTGGAGAGGTCCGCGGTCTTCACCCGGCAGGCTGCCGCGTCCCTGGCCGTGAGGGACTATGTGCAGGCGCATGAGGCCGCCAGTCGCGCCATCCAGATCAACCTCCAGAACGCCCAGGCCTGGAACTACCGGGCCATCGCGAACAACAAGATGGACCGCTACAAGGACGCGGTCTACGACGCCAGCTTCGCTTTGAACCTCGCTCCGGGCAACGCCGCCGCGCTCCAGAGCCGGTCCTGGGCCCTGAACAAGTCGGCCAAGTACAACGAGGCCCTGGCTGACGCCAACTTCACGCTCGAGCGCGAACCGGCCAATGCCTTCGCCTATCAGAACCGGGCTTTCGCCCTGGCCGGCATGGGCGACCGCACCGGGATGATGGAGTCCCTGCGGCGCTCGGCCGAGCTCGACCCGCGCTTCAAGGAGCGCTACGAGAGCGCCCTCCAGATCCCCGCGAGCGCCGACATCCTGTATCTCTTCGATGAGGATTCCTCCGGCCGCCGGGCCGCGCCTCCGCCTTCTCCCGGCCGCAAGCGCAAGCGCTTCCTCACGCTTTCCGCCGCGGTCGTGTCCGGCGGCCTGCTCATGGCCCTGGGCCTCCTGCACATCGTCTCGGCGTCCTGGCGGGAGAAGGTGCGCTCCACGGTCCGGCGTGTGCTCGGCGTGCCGGCTCCGGGGCCGGCCTCCGCGGACGCGGGTTCCGAACCAGCCGCGGGCTTCTGGGGCCAGTACCGCGTGATCAAGGAGGTGGGGCTGGGCGGCATGGGGGTCGTGTACGAGGCCGTGGACACCGCCCTGGACCGGCGGGTGGCCATCAAGAAGATGCGCGACGAGATCCGGCTCGACCGCAGGGAGCGGGAACGCTTCCTGCAGGAGGCGCGGACCGTGGCCTCTCTCAAGCACCCCAACATCGTGGAGATCTACTCGATCGTCGAGGACGGGGGCGAGGTCTACCTCGTCTTCGAGTTCGCGGATGGAAGGACCCTCTCCGCCCTGCTCGAGGAGGCGGGGAAGCTCCCGCTCGAGACCGCCAAGCGCGTGCTCAAGGACGCGTGCGACGCGGTGGACTGCGCGCACCGGAACAAGGTCGTGCACCGGGACATCAAGCCCTCGAACATCATGGTGACCGAGAAGGGCGCGGCCAAGGTGATGGATTTCGGCGTGGCGCGCCAGGCCAAGGAGGCGGCCACCAAGCTGGCCACGAACACCGTGGTGGGCACGCCCCCGTACATGGCCCCTGAGGCCGAGCAGGGCACGGTCGTGCCCCAGTCGGACGTTTACGGTCTCGGGGTGGTGTTCTACGAGATGCTCAGCGGGGAACTCCCGTTCGCGGGGCACGGGGCAGGCATGCTGCTCAACAAGCTCAACGGCAAGTTCACCCCCCTGTCGCAGGCGGTCCCCGGCCTTCCCCCGGGCCTCGATGAGGTCATGGCCCGCGTCCTGTCCCCGGACCCGGCCAAGCGCTTCCGGACCGCTGCTGAGTTCTATTCAGCGGTCCAGGGCCTGCCTGGATAGGCGCTTTCCCTGGGCTAATTTTTCGGTAAAGAATCTCGTTCAAACTTGACAAATCACCTGCCTGGCTATACACTTATCGTGTGATGCCTATCAACTTGCCCCGAGGGAACCCCTATGAATTTTAAATATGCCGGTTTTTCAATGATTTTCCTGCTTTCTCAAGTCCTGTC
>JACRNU010000057.1 GCA_016234805.1 Elusimicrobiota bacterium | reverse complement strand
GACGCGGCTGCGTTCGACGCGGACTTGAGGAGGAAAGTCCCCGGAGTGGTGTGCTTCCGGCTGAGCAACGTGGACCCGCTCGTGGAGGCCGGCAAGGCCCTTGCGTCGGGCGCGCCCGTGCGCCTTTCCCGCGCGCAGGCCCGGCACATCGTGCCCATGCTGGTCTGCACCAACGTCGCCGCTTTCGCGCCCGTCAAGTTCCCGGTGCTCCTGATGGACGCCGATCTGCCCAAGCTGGCGGAACTGGCGCGGGCCCTGCTGGCCGACGGCTACCACGTCGAGATCGTCAAGACCGGCGAGGAGGCCCTCAAGCTCGCGGGGGCTCAGGGCCGCTTCCATGTCGTGGTGGTCGGGGTCTCCTTCTCCATGTCCTTCTCCTACGCCGTGGATGCCGGGCCCGAACTCGCCAGGAAGCTGCACGCCGCGGACCCGGACCTCAGGTTCGTCTTCATGATGGACCTCTACCCGCTCGAGCGCTCCGTCAAGGAGATGAGCAGGCTCGTCGAGCTCGGGGCCGACGACGTCATCTTGAAGCCCGTCGAGGCCACGCGCCTCGTCACGGCCGTGGACCGCGCGGTCAAGCGCCGGGGCCTGGTGATCGAGCAAGGCCGCATGGGCATGGCCAGCCTGGCGCAGGCCGCGTTCGGGCAGTCCTCGCCCACGGTGAGCCTCATCGGCGGCCGCTACGAGCTGGTCTTCCAGATCGGCGAGGGCGGCATGGGCGTGGTCTATCTCGCCACGGACCGGCAGCTCGGCCGCAAGGTGGCGCTCAAGAAGATGCGCTCCGAGATCAAATCCAATGCCGCGCACCGCGACAAGTTCGTGGAGGAGGCCAGGCTGGTCTCGCGGCTGGCCCACCCTTACATCGTCGGGGTGCACGACATCGTGGACCATCGGGGGGAGCTCTACCTCGTGCTCGACTACGTGGACGGCAAGCCCCTCTCGGAGGTCCTGCACCTCAAGGGGCGCCTCAAGCTCGCGGAGTGCCAGAAGATCATGGAGCAGATCTGCCAGGGCGTGGACTACGCCCACCGCTCCAACATCCTCCACCGGGACCTCAAGCCCGCCAACATCCTGATCGACTCCAACGGCTATGCCAAGGTGACGGACTTCGGCCTGGCCAAGGAGTTCGGAGAGGCCGTGTCCATGCTCACCCAGCGGGAGGGAGGCGGCACCCTCGCCTATATGGCGCCCGAGCAGCACCTCGGCAAGTGCGGCAAGGCCTCGGACGTGTACGCTCTCGGGATCTGCCTCTATGAGATGATGGCCGGGGAGCGGCCCTTCAAGGGGCCGGACTTCCTGGCCCAGAAGGAGAGGATGTTCTTCACCCCTCTCTCGCAGGTCGCCGGCCTGCCGGTCAAGGTCGACGAGATGCTGGCCAAGGCCCTCGATCCGGACCCTCATCGGAGGCTCGGCGATGCCATGGCTTTCCTGAAGGAGCTCAAGGCCCTCTGACCTGGCCCGGGGCCTTGGCCCCTATGTTGCGAGATAGAAGAGCATGGACATCATCCAGGAACTTCGCGCGAAAGCCAAGACGAACCGCCGCAGGATCGTGCTTCCCGAGGGCGACGAGCCCAGGACCGTGCAGGCCGCGGCCATCCTGACCAGGGAGGGGATCGTCGAGCCCGT
Organism: Elusimicrobiota bacterium; assembly: GCA_016234805.1. Taxonomy (GTDB): domain Bacteria; phylum Elusimicrobiota; class Elusimicrobia; order UBA1565; family UBA9628; genus JACQWX01. Next base: position 15,750 of record JACRNU010000057.1, on the reverse strand, counting down.
CCTCGTGGGCGACCCGGACCGCATCCGCAAGGTCGCGGGCGAGAAGTCCGCGGACATCTCCAAGGTCCAGATCGTCCATCACGCGAAGGACCCCAAGCGCGCGGAATTCATCAAGGCCTATTTCGAGGCCCGCAAGCACAAGGGCATCACCGAGGCCGACGCCGAGAAGCAGCTTGCCGACCCCCTCACCTTCGGGATCATGATGCTCAACGCCGGGCTGGTGGACGGCTACCTGAGCGGCGCGGATCATGCCACGGGCGACACGGTCCGGCCCGCCCTGCAGATCGTCAAGGCTGACAAGAAGGCGGGCCTGGTCTCGAGCTTCTTCATCATGGTGTTCCCGAACAAGGCCATCGGCGAGAACGGGATCCTCATCTTCGCGGACTGCGCCATCAAGGAGGACCCCTCGCCCGCCAACCTCGCCGGCATCGCCGTGGCCTCCGCCCGGGCCGCGAAGATCCTCTGCGGCTTCGAGCCCAAGGTGGCCATGCTCTCCTACTCGACCGCGGGCTCGGCCAAGAGCGAGATGGTCGACAAGGTCAAGGAGGCGACAAGGCTGGCCAGGGAGGCCGCCCCGGACCTGCAGATCGACGGCGAGATGCAGGGCGACGCGGCCCTGGTCCCGGCCATCGGCCAGAAGAAGTTCCCGGGCAGCAAGGTCGCGGGCAAGGCCAACGTGCTGATCTTCCCGGACTTGAACGCCGGCAACATCGGCTACAAGCTGGCCCAGCGCCTGACCGGCGCCGAGGCCATCGGCCCCATCCTGACCGGGTTCAATAAGCCGGTCAACGACCTCTCCCGGGGCTGCAGCGTCGACGACATCGTGACCATGGCCGCCATCACGGCCATGCAGACCGAGATCAAACTTTGACGGCGTCCATCAGCGGGATCCGGCGCAAGGTCGACGCCTTGGACCGGAGGATCGCGGACCTCCTCGTGGCCAGGCTGAGGCTCCTGGAGGCGTTGGTCCCGCTCAAGCTCCGGCCGAGGGATCGGCGCCGGGAGCAGGAGGTCCTCTCCCGCGTTTCCTCCCGGGCCCGCGGCCTCCACGGCAGCGACGCCCGGTTCCTCAGGGCCGTCTACCGCGAGATCATCCGGCAGTGCCTGGCCCGCCAGAAGTCCGGCCGCGCCCGTCTCCGCAGGCTTCTTTCTAGAGCGCGTTGACTCCCCAGCATGAGGGGGCAAATCGCATTTTTCAAAGCTCCCGTCGAGGGTTTTGTCGCATCGCCCCATCGCTCGGGCATGTTGACGGGCCAAATGGCCCGTCTTGGTGGGTCCATGGACCTTTGCGGAGAACCTGTTCCTGGGGCACACTTGTCACATGCGGTCCGGCCTCGGCTTTTCAGCCCTTCTCCTGTTCTCCCTGGCGCTGATTCCCGGCCCTGCCTGGCCGCAGATGCGCGCTCCAGCCAGGGTCCCTTCCAGCGTGGGGGCGCCGGCCGTGCTCGGCTCCGTTCCCGTGCTCCAGCAGGGTTCGTTTTCCGGCCTGAAGGCCGTTGATCCTCTCCAGGCCGCTCCTGGGGTCTCGGTCCCTGGCATCGCTGCCCTGCCGGCTGTGGAGACCTACGACGCTCTCCTGAAGCGGCAGGAGGAGGGCGAGGTCCTTGACCTCTCTGGAGTGACGCGTCCGGGTATCGCCTATGTCCGGGACGGAAGATTTTTCGTGGGACAAGGCTCGGGAAGGTACGAGGCGCTCTCAGCCGGCGAGTGGATGGACCTGTTCGTGCCCGAGGATTCGGCCCTGCCCGAAGGCGCGGTCGTGACCGGCCGCGGCATCACGGGAGAGGTCGTGCTCAAGGCCAACCTCCTTTCTTCACGGGGCGTGGTGGGCAGCAAGCCCGACCTCCTGGGCCTGATGACCGAAGGCATGACTTTCACGCGCGTGCTCGCGCCCCGCGAACTGGTGGAAGCTCCGTTTTCGCGCGCCGGGCATGAGGTCCGGAAGATGCGCTCCTTCCTGGAGGACCAGGCCGCGGGCTGGGGGGAAGGGTACGGCAACAAGCTCCGCGATTACCTGGAGGGCCCTGATTTTCAGAAGTTGTCGCTCAACGGCCGGATGGAAGCCCTGTCCCGCCTGCGCTCGGCCGCTGCCAAGGGCCCGTCCGCTGTCGCCTCGCTTCTCATTCCTTCCGCGCCCGCGGACAGCGTACCGGAGTGGCCCGGCAAGCCGGGCGATACGGTACGGATCAACGGCCGGAGCTATGTCCTGGGAGAGAAGCTCGGCGAGGGCACGGGCGCGTGGGTCTACCGCGTCCAGGGCAGGCCCCTGGTGGTCAAACTGGTCTACCCGGGCTTCGCCGAAGTCCCGGTCTTCGGCTCGGAGGTCGCGGCTCTTGAAGAGATGGCCGGGACCCGCATCCCCCACGCCCGGATGCGCGACCACAGCCAGGACGGACTCGTCATCGTCAAGGACTTTGTGTCAGGGGAGCGCATCTTCGACATCGCGGAGCGCGGGGAGCTGGGGCCTGAGCATGTCTCGGCCCTTGTGGACCTGGCCGCGGAACTCCTGACCCTGGAGCGCACCGCGGACCTCAACCTCGGGAACCTTCTTTGGGACGCGCGCTCGCGCTCCTGGATTCTCATCGATTCCGGCGGCTTCGCCAAGGGACCGGCCTGGGGCGTCCTGGGTCAGCTCCTCAGCCGGACGCGGATGACGGCTTCCCGATTGGACCCGCAGGCATTCCTTAAGTCCCTGGCTGCCAAGCTCGGCGAGGATTCAGCGGCCTGGAAGCGGGTGGTCGAGACGCCCCGGTCCCCGGACCATCAGGAACTGGTCCGGAGCTTCCTGAAAGACAGGGGCCGGCCATGAGGCGTTTTTCTTGCGGGGGCCATTTTCCCGTCGAGGAACGGGCCGGGATTTGGTATAATATCCTTCACCCTTTGGCTTCCATCCAACTCCAGTCTTTTGTCGTCTGGGTCCTGCTCCTCGCTTCGGTTTCCACGGTCTACGCCCAGACCTCCTTCCTGGCTCCCGCGTCAGCGCACATGCGCGCGGTGGCCGCGGCCGCGTCGAGCATCGCGCGCACGGCCCTGCCGGGCGCGGCCTTCGCCCGCATGGTCGGCATCGGGGTCCACGGCAGCCAGGCGGCCGGGGCGCGCTCCCAGCGCGGCGTCGGGCGTGTGCGCAAGCCGGTCCCAGCGTCTGCGGTCGTTCCCATGCCGCGGGAGACCCCGGCTTTCCGGCTGACGTTCAACATCCTGGCTGCCCGGCCTGACTTGACCGACCGCTACGATGACCTCATCCTCAAGCACTCCAAACTGCAGGGGCTCGACCCCCGGCTCGTGAAATCCATCATCGCGGCCGAGTCGGAGTTCTCCCCGAAAGCGGTCTCCCCCAAGGGAGCAGCCGGCCTCATGCAGCTCATGCCCCGAACCGCTGAGGAGATCGGCGTGCCCCGCCGCGGCCTCTCCGACCCCGAGGCCAACATCAGAGCGGGCACCGCCTACCTCGCCCTGCTGTTCCGGGCCGCGTGGATACAGTACAAGCTCAAGGGGGTCGCCTACAGCAACGCTCCCCCGTGGCTCAGGCAGAGGGTCATCGCTTCCTACAACGCCGGGCCCCGCTCCCTGACCAACAGGCGCTGGCACCGGCAGACCCGGGGCTACGTCCGCAAGGTCCTGCTGTTCTACCAGTCCCCGGTGGCGGACTTCCGCGCCCCGCCCCGCTCCTTCCTCGCCGAGCTCTTCGGCGCCTAGTTCCCTCAGCCGCCGGTTGCGCCCGGTATGTCCAGGATGGGGAGGAACATGGCGACCACGATGGCGCCCACGATGAGGCCCATGAGCACGATGACGATGGGCTCGATCATGGACGCGAGTCCCTTGACGTCCGTGTCGACCTCGGCTTCATAGAAGTCCGCGACCTTGGACAGCATGGTGTCCAGCGAGCCGGTCTCCTCCCCGGTGGCCACCATGGAGACGACCATGTCCGGGAAGAGACCTGATTTCTCCAGGGGCGCGGAGAGGGTCCCGCCGTCCTTGATGGAATCCCGGGCCGCGCGCACGGCATCCGCGATGACGGTGTTGTCCGCGGTGTCGGCCGAGGTCTCCAGGGCCTGGAGCGCCGGGACGCCGGATTTGGCCAGGGTGGCCAGGGTGCGGGTCCAACGCGCCAGCACGGCTTTCTGGATGATGGGGCCGAAGAGCGGGACCTGGAGGAGCTTGGCGTCCACGAAGCGCTGTCCGCCGGGTGTGGCGTAATACTTCTTGAAGCCGTACCACCCAGCGGCCGGGGCCAGGAGGATCAAGACGAAAAAGCGCTTGACCCCTGCGGAGATGTCGATGAGGAGCTGTGTGATGAACGGGAGCTCCCTGCCGAAGCCGGCGAAGATGACCTGGAACCTGGGGATGACGAACACCATCAGGAAGACGGTCACCCCGGCGCAGATGCTCAGCACCACCACCGGATACATCATCGCTGATTTCACCTTGGCTTTGAGGGCCTCGGAGCTTTCGAGGAAGGAGGAAAGGCGGTCGAGGATGGTGTCGAGGATGCCGCCCGCCTCGCCCGCCCTGACCATGGCCACGTAGAGCTTCGGGAAGGTCTTGGGATGCTTGGATAGGGCCTCGGTGATGGAGAGCCCGGCTTCGATGTCCTCGCGGACCCGGCCCAGAGTGGCTTTGAAGGCCGGGGTCGGGGCCTGCTTCTGCAGCACGGTCAGCCCCCTGACGATAGGGACGCCCGCGCTGATGAGGGTCGCGAACTGCCTGGTGAACTGGGTCAGGTGTTTGGGGCTGACGGCATCCGGGTCCCTGAAGAACGCCATGAGCCTGTCTTTGAGGCCCGGCCCTGCGTTCTGATCCGGGTCCTTTGTCATGGTTTCGCCTTCTCAGCCTTTGGCCCTCGCCGCATCCCAGGCCGGCCAAGCCAGCCCAAGGGCTCGATGGCCCCGTTCCCGGCAACGAAAAACCGGAATGGGATGAGCTTCTTGGGGCCCCAGGCCAGGCTGATGGACTTGAGGTCATAGACGCTCGCCAGAGCGCTTCCGTCGGGACCGACCTGGACCCTCCAGATCGGCGCCATATAGAAGGCGTCGAGCCGCTTGCCCATCTCGGTGCTTCGGGCCAGGAGCGCCGCAGGGGCGTCTTCCTGCGTCGCGATGATGTCCGGTTCTCCGGTCCGGCCCGCCAGGGAGCGGATGTCATAGCGTTCGTACTCGGACAAGGACCGGGCGATGCCTCGCCAGCGCAGGGGCCCGAGCGGCTCGGGCAGGACGCGGGAGAAGGATGGCCGGTAGGTTTCCGTCTGCTTGGAAAGGATCGTCGCTGCCCGGCCGTGCTGCGACCACGCGAACAGGACATAGGCCGCGGCGCAGGCGAGCGAGATGCGGCAGAGGGTCTGCAGACGGGGCCGGAGGCTCGGAGCGACCGCGAGCATGAAAGGGGCCAGGAGGATGGCCAGCAAGAAGACATCGATCCCGAAGAGCACGTCTAAGGCCGGCCGGAAGGACGATACGGGCCAGAGGAGGAAGGTCCCGTAGGAATCGAGGAGGTCCAAGGCCAAGTGGACCGCCACTCCCAAGCCGCAGAGGCCGAGGAACCCGCCTAGGCTGCGCTCTCGGTAGCGCCACTTGAAGAAGACGGCCAGGGCCAGGACCCACAGGGGCATGAGCAGCAGCGAGTGGCCGAAGGTGCGTCGGAATAGGATGGCGGCCGGAGCTCCGGTCAGGAGAAGCGTGCTGTCGATGTTGGGCAGGATGGAGGCCCAGGCCAGGACCGTGACCGCCTCGGGGCCATAGCGCCGCCGGAGAGCGGCGTGTCCCACCCCGACTCCCGCGAGGGTGTGGGTCACGAGGTCCATAACAGACCCCTGCTCAGCGCTTCTTGCCCGGGTGGCGGTCCTTCACGAGCTCCTGCCAGCTCTGGCCCTGGGGCTTGTCGGACTTGGCCTTGGGGTCTTCGGCCGGGGCGGCAGGGGGAGAGGCGGGGGGAACCGGACGCTCCAGGCTCTGGCTGCGGTCCTTGTTCCAGCAGCACGCTTTGTATTTCTTCTTGCTGCCGCAGCGGCAAGGGTCATTGCGGCCCAGGGTAGGACGGTCCATTGAGATCTCCTTTAGCGCGCCCTCAGGGCGCTCCTTTTGAATCCGTAGGCGAAATAGATGACCAAGCCGAGCGCCAGCCAGAGACCGAACCTCAGCCAGGTGATTTTGTCGAGTCCCTGCATGAGGAACAGGCAGAAGATGATCCCCAGGATGGGCGTGACGTCGCCGCCAGGGACCCTGAAAGGCCGCGGCCGGTCCGGGTCCTTGCGCCGCAGGATCATGACCCCGGCGCAGACCAGCACGAAGGCGAAGAGCGTGCCGATGTTGCACAGGTTGGCCATCTCGTCGATGTTGCAGAAGGCCGAGAGGCCGGCCACGATGATCCCGGTCCAGATCGTGGTGATGTGCGGGGTCTTGAAGCGCGGGTGGACCTTGGCGAAGTAGGCGGGCAGGAGCCCGTCGCGGCTCATGGAGAAGAAGATCCTGGGCTGGCCCATCTGGAAGACCAGGAGCACCGCGGTGTGGGCCACCACCGAGCCCAAAGACACCAGGCCGATGAGCCAGGGGCTCACGTGGTTGTACTCCAAGCCCACGATCAGGGGTTCGGCGATCTTGTTCCTGAGCTCCATGAAGGGCATCATGCCCGTGAGGGCCACGGTCACGAGGATGTAGACGACCGTGCAGATGGCCAGGGAGCCGATGATGCCGAGCGGCATGTCGCGCTTGGGGTCCTTGGTCTCCTCGGCCACGGTGGAGACCGCGTCGAAGCCGATGTAGGCGAAGAAGACCGTGGCCGCGCCGACCTGGATGCCCTTCCAGCCGCCCGGCGCGAAGGGGGTCCAGTTCTCCCAGCGGAAGTAGTAGAACCCCACGCCGATGAAGATGGCGAGCACGATGAGCTTGACGACCACCATGAAGTCGTTGAACCTCGTGGATTCGCGGATGCCGATGACGAGCAGGACCGTGAGCGCGAGCACGATTGCCACGGCCGGCAGGTTCAGGATGACCGGGATGCCGAGGACGTGGGGGACGGCCGAAAGGTCGAAGAGGCCGGGTTCGGAGGCGGCTTTCTGGATGAAGGTCCGGTAGTCGATCCTGGCCCAGAGGGGGATGTCGAGGCCGAAGGCGGTCTTCACGAAATCGTTGAAATACCCGGCCCAGGAGATGGCCACGGCCACGTTGCCGATGGCGTACTCGATGATGAGGTCCCAGCCGATGATCCAGGCCACGAGCTCGCCCATGGTGGCGTAGGCGTAGGTGTAGGCCGAGCCCGAGATAGGGACCATGGCCGCCAGCTCCGCGTAGCACAGGGCGGTGAAGCCGCACGCCACCGCGGTGAGGAGGAAGGAGATGATGAGGGCCGGCCCTGCCGGGAACCCGCTCTTGGCGCCCACGGCCGCTTCTCCCACCATGGCGAAGATGCCCGCGCCGATGATGGCGCCGATGCCGATCATGGTCACGTCGAATGCTCCCAGGACCTTCTTGAGCTGGTGGCCCTTGGTCGCGGCCTCGTGCAGGAGGGAATCGACGGATTTCAGCCGGAAGATGGAATGCCGGTCCATGGTCGAGAGGCTAACATATCTCGTCCGCCCAGGCGTCGAGCCCGTCCGGTTTTGCGTCGTACATGGGTGAGGCGTGAGAGAACTCGAGGATCCAGAAGCCCCCTTGGACCTTGCGCAGGGCGTATTCCTCGTAGGTGTACTCCCAAAAGGCGCGGCCTTCCTCGTTGTGCCGCATCTCCCGGCGGCGTTGGAAGCGCGGGCAGTCCTGGCCCGCGACCTTGACCGTGCCCGTCTTCTTGAGCGCTCCTCCCAGGTTCTCCATCTGCCGCAGGAACTCGGCGATGGAGGGGTACCGGCTGGACTTCTGGCCGTGGAGCTCGGCGCTGATGCGGGAGAGCCCGTCCGTGAATGCCGTGCCCGGCTCCGAGACGTACTGGAACTCGCGCCGCACCCAATCCTTCGGGACCGAAACGGAAAAGAGGCCCTTGACGGCCTCCTTCCTCCAGGGGCTCTTCGCCTGGGCCGCGGCCAGGGGAAGAGCCGCGAGGAGGACGACGGCCGCGAGTCTGGTCAATGCTAGCAGCCGGGCCCGCGCCACTCCACGCACTCCCGCATGCGGATGGGATTGGAGTAGCAGCTGCTGGTGCCGTTCGGATGGTCGTAGGTCCAGTCCCAGCCTTTGTAGCGGTAGCGGGTGCCGCAGCGGATGATAGAGCTGTCGTACTCCACTTCTCTGGCGCAGACGCAGGAGTTGGCCGTGACCTTGGTCGGGGGGAAGGCCGGGCGGACCGGTTCAGAGGCCGCGGTGAACGAAGCCTTTTGGGGGACCGATAAGGAGGTCATGCCCGTGCTGCAGATGTTCTGGCGCCAGCCCTGGCAGTCCTGCCGCTCGAAATCGACCCTCTCGCGCTTGAGGCACCGGCAATCCTCCGGGTCGTCTCTCTTGCAGCGCTGTTCGACGCAGACCTCGACCCACCATCTGGAGGTTTCGCTCCATATCGAGCAGCCGCAGGTGATCGGCGCTCCCGCGGCCGTGGCGAGGAAGGCGGCGACGTTCGCGGCAGCCGCCATGTTCGTGGAGCGCTGGAAGCTGACGTCCTTGGTCATCTGTTCGCATCACGTTCGGGCTCCTGCCAAGGGGTCGGTCTGCGGCTGGCCGAACGAGGGCAGCGCGAGGCCGGCCAAGGCCGCGCCCAGAACCACTCCGCGAAAAAGACTGCTCGACTGCTGACGGGTCATCGATACCTCCATGCTCATCGATTGCAGGCTCTCGCCTGTCCTCTCAACGAAGCAAGGGAAAACGATTCGGGACGACTCGAACCGTTTTCCCCTGGACTCACCCCGTTGAGGCGGGGTCGTGGATACCCCGGGGCCAATCCCCCGGGCTACAGAGGGGCCCCGTTCTCCGGGGCCGCTGCAACAGTAGTGTACCCGTGGGAGAGGCGCTAGTCATGAGCATTCGGACCCAAGCGTGCTTAGGTCTTGAGGCCCGGTTAGAACGCCGACCGAACGGCTTCCGGATCGAGCCCGTCGTGCCGGAGCAGGTCCTCCTGGGCCATGGCCCGCACCGCGGTCCAGTCCACCCACTCCTTGCGTGGGAGGGCCCGGTCCGGGAGGTAGGTGTCGAGGCGGTAGCGGACTTCGGACCGGGCCGTCTTCAAGATCTGCCGGCTCATGCCGTCTTCGTCCACGAGGTGTTTGAGCAGGGCTTCGCGCGCCTTCCAGCGGCGGCGTTCGGCCGGCAGGCCCTTAAGGGACGTCCGGGCCTCGGCCAAGCGGCTGAGATATGCCTTTGCCGGATCAGCGGCCTCCTCGCGGGCCAGGGACAGGGCGTAGCCGGCTCCGAGGAACCTTATGTCGGCCATGTATGACGCGGTGCTCAGCATGAGGCTGGCGGCCTGGCTCTCGTAGGCGTTGAGCCTGAGTTCGAGGCTGATGGCCGCGTCCACGAGGCATGCGTAGACCTCGTTGCTGTCGAAGCGCGCGAAGACCCTGCGGCCCAGTCCCGCCTTGTCCGCCTTGAGGAGCGGCAGGCTGTGGCCCAGGAGCTCGTGGGCGAGGATGGGCGCCACCCGGTCCGGGTTGTACGGAAGGAGCTTCTCGTCCAGGAAGACCCGAAGCCGCGGTTCGCTGAAATCGGCCCAGGCCAGCTGGCCCAGGATCGCGACGCGGTCCGGGTCGAAGGGCGCGGACGCGTCCACCACCGAGGCCGCGCTGGAGGAGAACGCGATCTTGGCGTCCCCGATGATGGCGAGCTCCTGGAGGAGGCCCGCCGCGGTCCTGGAGCGCGCCAGGGAGGCGGCGACGCGCTTGAGCGCCCTGGTCTCGGCAGCGCTGCCGCGGTCGTCCACGACCAGGCCGGGCCCGGCCGAGGTCAACGACGCGGCCCATGCCGCGGACGGCAGAGACAGCCATGCGAGGACCGCCGCGGCGGCGACCGGCACGATCTTGGCGCGGCTCATGCGATGCTCCTCGATGGGAATCCTATCCGGGGATATCCTACCAATTGAAAGTCCGCGGGGGAAAAGCTAGGCTTGTCGGGCCGGCCCATGAAGACCATCTCGATCGTCGTTCCCGTCTACAACAACGCCGAGACCCTGGCCGAGCTCCACAGGCAGGTCGTGGCCGAGGTCGCGGAGCACGCTCCGAAGATCGACTGCCAGCTCGTCTTCGTCAACGACGGTTCCACGGACGGGTCCATCGTGGTCCTGCGGGAGCTGCGGGCCAGGGACCCCAGGGTCGTCCTGGTGGACCTCTCACGCAATTTCGGCCAGGTGCCGGCCATCGTAGCCGGGTGGGAGCACGCGACAGGCGACGCGGTCATCAACATAGCCGCCGACCTCCAGGATCCCGTGTCCCAGATCGGGAGGATGCTCCTGGAGTGGGAGAAGGGCTCGGGGATCGTCATCAGCTACCGCGAGACGCGTCGCGACGGCTTGTTCTCCAGGCTGGCCTCGAGGCTGGCATACTCCCTCTGGCGGCAATCGCTCCCCGGCCTGCCGCCGGGCGGGTTCGATTCGGCCCTCCTCGACCGCAAGGCGCTCGAGGCGGTCAAGCAGCTCAAGGAGCGCAACCGCTTCTTCCAGGGAGACGTCCTGTGGGTGGGTTTCGACGTGAAGTTCATCCCTCAGGTGCGTCTCAGGCGCGACCACGGCCGCTCGGGCTATACCGTGGCGAAGAAGATCCGGTATTTCCTCAGGTCCTACCTCAGCATCAGCTACTTCCCCATCCGGGCTATGTCCGCCCTCGGGTTCCTGACCGCCTTCGCCGGGCTCGTCCTCGGGATCGTGATCGTCAACGCGTACCTCCACGGCAGGCCGCCGTTCGGCTGGACTCCCATCATGATGACCATCCTCTTCCTGGGGGGCGTCATCATGGTGATGCTGGGCGTCATCGGGGAGTACGTCTGGCGCATCTACGACGAGACCAAGGCCAAGCCCCTCTACATCATCAAGGACATATACAGGTAGGGGCGGGCGTCAGCCCGAGGGGTCCTCGGAGCGGCGGCAGATCTCGGCGGGCTTCTTCATCGTGAAGCGGCACATGGCCGCGAAGCCCTTCAGGATCGTCTTGAGCAGGGCCGGCTCGTGCCAGAGCTTCCTGAGCCAGTAGCCGAAGATCCTCGGGCGGAAGTAGAAGGCCTTGTAGAACTTCTGGAAGTAGCGGTCGAGGTCCTCGCGCGTGGTCGTGTTCGGGACGAAGTTCGGCTGGAAAGAGTTCAGGAGCCGCCAGTCGTCGTCGTATTCGCCGTGCTCGCGGGCCGTCTTGGAGGCTTCGCTGCCCGGATAGGCGGTGAAGTAGGTGATGTGGAAGTTGACCAGGGGCGCGCGCTTGAGGAAGGCCAGGGTCTCCTCCATGGTCTCGACGGTCTCTCCGAAGCCCCCGAGGATGAAGAACCCGCGGTTGTCGATTCCGGCCGCGGCGGACTGATCGAGGACCTTCATCATGCGCTCGACCGTGACGTTCTTGCGGTAGTTGTCGAGCATCTTCTTGCTGCCGGACTCCAGGCCCCAGGAGATCTGCCAGCAGCCCGCGGACTTCATGAGCCTGAAGTCCTCCTCCTTCACGAAGTCCACGCTTCCGTAGCACGACCAGGTGAGGTCGAGCTTCTCGTCGATGAGCCTCTGGCAGAAGGCCCTCAGCTTCGGGGGGTTGGCCACCAGGTTGTCGTCATGGAAGCCGATGTCCTTGATGCCGTATTCCTTGACGAGGTGCTTGACGAGCCGGATCAGGTAGTCCGTGCCGTGCGACCGGAAGCGCCGGCCGAAGGTCGCGCGGTCGCAGAAGGTGCACTCCTTGGGACACCCCCGCGACGCCACGACCGAGGTCGTGGGCAGGCGCTTGAGGTTGTCGCCGGGCATCCGGTAGGCGCGCAGGTCCGGCAGGAGGTCGTAGGCCGGGAAGGGCAGGGTGTCGAGGTCGTCGATGTAGGCCCGCGGCTTGGTCCGGACCAGCTCGGAGCCTTTCCGGTAGATGATGCCGTCCACCCCCCCGAGGTCCGAAGGCCGGCCGCCTGAGGCCTTGAGCGCCCGGACGAGTTCGACGATGGTCTTCTCCCCCTCGCCGATGATGCCGATGTCGAAGTGGCGCATCCGGGTCAGGGTCTCTTCCGGGACCGCTGAGACATGGGCGCCCCCGACCACCACCACCACGGAGGGCTTGCGCTCCTTGACCTTCCGGGCGATCTCCTCGCTGAGGAACACGACCGCGCTCACCATGGAGATGCCGAGCACGGCTGGATCGGCCGCCAAGATCCGCTCCACGGCCTCGTCCACGCCCAGGCCCTCGGCCATGCCGTCGATGAGCGAGACCGGGAACCCTTGTTGGCGCAGGCAGGCGGCCATGGAGGCCACGCCCATGGGAGGCAGGAGGCTCCCGATGGCCTCGAATTCCCTGTACGGCTTGGCGGAATCAGGGGGGAACAGCAGGACGATCCGGTCGCTCATGTTTACTGGTGTCTGACACCAGAATGGGTGTCATTCTACAATGTTTGCCCGCGGGAGGGAATTAGGTATCATCTCAAGACCATGCGACCGGGAGCTTTGGCGGTGACCCTGCCCTTGCTGGCCGCGGCCGCCTTCCTGGCAGCCGGTTGCGCTTCGCTCAAGAAAGCCTTCCCCCATAAGTCCAAGTCCTCGCCGGCTGCCGCGGCCGCCAGGCCCGCGGCCCCTGCCAGGCGCGTGGATCCCAAGGCGCAGGAGGCGGCTTACGAGGAGGGCATGAGGCTCTTCTCGGATGAGAAATACGCGGAGGCCAAGGCCGCGTGGAAGAAGTCCCTCCAGATGGACCCTGACAGCCAGATCGGACGAAAATCCAGGGAGAACCTGCGCAAGGTCGAGACTATCCTGGACAGTCTGAGGGACATCAAGGCTCAATGAGCGACCGCGGCCTCGTCCATGTGGAGACGGCCGGGCAGGGAGCGAGGAAGGCCGGGCCCGCGCCAGCGCCGGGGTTCGAAGACCGGCTCGAATCCACGGTGGCGCGGGTCTATGTCTTCCTCACCTCCATGAGCTTCCGCTACAAGATCGCGGCAGCGCTCGTGGCGGTCCTGTGCCTGGCCATCGTTTCCCTGGGCGCCGTGTCCTTCTCCCAGCAGAAAAGGGTCCTGCTCCAGGAGATGCAGAAGCGCGCCGAGGTCCTGGTCCGCCAGCTCGGCGGGACCGCGAAGACTGCGCTGCTGACCAAGGACGAGCTCGGGCTGGCCGCGACCGTGCGCGAGATCGGGAAGATGCCCGGGGTCGAGTACGTCGTCATCCACGACGACGACGGCAAGGTGAGCGCCCGCGCTTTGTCGGACCCGGAGGCCGGACCGCCGCCCGAGGAGGCCGGGCGCGCGGCGCTCAAGGCCAAGGAGATGACGTTCCGACAGGCGTTCTACGGCGGCGAGCCCGTGCTCGAGGCCGCCATCCCCCTCATCACCAAGTTCGAGTCCAGGACCCTGAGGGTCGGGACCGCGCGCGTGGGGCTCTCCCAGGCCGCGCTCAAGGAAGCCATCGGCCGCCAGAAGCGGGTCTTCGTTCTCGTCACGGCCGGGTTCGTGGTCCTGGGGCTCGTCATCTCGTTCGCGCTCGGCAACGTGCTGACCCGCCAGATCGTGATCCTGGTCTCGGCCATGAAGACCGTGGCCCAGGGAGACCTCGACCACACCGTGGCCGTGCAGTCGCACGACGACATCGGCTCCCTGGCCGAGGCCTTCAACGAGATGATCTTCAAGCTCCGCGAGAAGCTGCACATGGAGAAGTACCTCTCGGCTACGACCCTCCAGCTCATCCGGCGCTTCCGCGACGTCGACGAGCTCAAGCTCGGCGGGGAGCACCGGTTCGTGGTCATCCTGTTCTCCGACGTGAGGGGTTTCACCTCCATGACGGAGAAGCTCGACGCCGACGAGGTCGTGGGCCTGCTCAACCTCTACCTCAACCTCCAGTCCGAGGTCGTCTACCAGCACAAGGGCACGGTGGATAAGTTCGTGGGCGACGAGATCATGGCTCTCTTCACCGGGGACGGGGCCCAGGCCGCGGCCGCGCGCGCCTCGCTCGAGATCCAGCGCTACGTCGCCTCGCTCAACGCCTCCCGGGCCGGCAAGGGCCTGCGCGAGATTCAGATCGGCATCGGGCTCAACGCCGGCGACGTGGTCATGGGCAACATGGGCTCGGAGCGGAGGATGGATTACACCGTCATCGGCGACGCCGTCAACGTGGCCGCGCGGCTCTGCGGCGCCGCCGGAGCCGGACAGATCGTGATGAGCAAGGCCGTGCGCGATGCCCTGGGGGCGGAGGCCGAGACCAAGGCCCTGGAGCCCCTGGAGCTCAAGGGCAAGAAGGACCCGTTCGCGGCCTTCACCCTTCTTTCCGTGAAGGGCGCCCAGAGACGCCACTTCCGGCGGCCCGCCCGCGTCCCGGCGAGCTTCGTCTACGCCGGGCTCTCCGATGAGCGTCACCCCGCGACCGTCCGCGACGTCGGGTGCCAGGGCTGCGTCATCGAGACCGGCCAGGCCATCGGGGTCGGTTCCATGCTGGGCCTGACCATCGACCTGCCTGAGCTGTCTTTCCTGCGCGACGTGCCCGCAATCGCCCGGCACCTGCGCCACCTCGAATCCGGCTACCTGGTCGGGCTCGCTTTCCCGGCGCTGGCGGCCGATTCCGCGGCCAGGCTCAGCGAGTGGGTGCACCGGGTGAGCACGGAGCTCCCGCACCAGGCCCACGCCGCGCTCGAGCCATGAGCTTCCGGACCGTGGCGGTTTGGAACGAGCGTCCTAGCGGGGCTTGGACTGGCTTCGATGTCCGAGCCTGTAGACCTTGACCTGCTTCTGGTACTGCAGCTGTGTGTAGAGCTCCGAGAGAAGGTTGCGCAGGCCTTCCCAGCGTTCCTGCTCCACCTCGGGCGCCCTGCCCGCGTGGCGGTCCACCATGCGGAGCTGGTCCTGGAGGTTGGGCAAGCCGACGACGATGCGAAGGTGCGCTGGGGAAACTTTCGTTTTCACTGGCATGCTGCATGATACCATTGATAGGGCGCTGCTGAAAATCCCCTCAGCTGCCCGCGGGCATACGGAGGAGGCCCCAAGGAAGGTATAATGCCGTCATGAAGAGATTGGTCTGCGTCCTGGGGAGCCCCAAAGCCAAGGGCAACAGCGCCTCGATCGCTGCGAGGCTGTGCGCCGCGGCCGCGGCCAAGGGATACGAGACGCGGACCTTCGCTCTCAATGATCTCGACTACCGGGGCTGCCAGGCCTGTCTCGCGTGCAAGGGCTTGAGCGAGATATGCGTCATCGCGGACGACCTCGGCGAGGTCCTCTACGCCGCCGGGGAGGCCGACGTCCTGGTCCTGGCCTCGCCGGTCTACTACGGGGACGTCAGCAGCCAGCTCAAAGGATTCATCGACCGCACCTACTCCTACCTCGTGCCGGATTGGTACGGCAAGAAGAACCCCAGCCGTCTGCGCCCGGGACGCAAGGCTGTGTGGGTGCTCACCCAGGGCTTCCGCGGGGAGAAGTCCTTCGCGGACATCTATCCCAAGTATCGCCGCTTCTTCAAGTCCTACGGGTTCGATGAGTCCCATCTCATCCGGCAGTGCGGGGCGGACGCCGAGGGTTCGACCGAGTTCCGGGACGCGGCGTTCCGGAAGGCCGACGCGCTCGCCGCGGTCCTGTTCAAAGGAATTGATATCATAGCGGCATGAAGATGCTTGGGATCATCCCGGCCCGGGGCGGGTCCAAAGGCATCCCGGGCAAGAACATCAAGCCCTTGGGCGGGATCCCTCTCATCGGGCACACC
>JACRNU010000059.1 GCA_016234805.1 Elusimicrobiota bacterium | reverse complement strand
GGAGATCCTGGACCGAGTCGCGGACTACATCAAGGGTGAGTTCGAGGCTTCGGGCGGCGCGGTCTCCGAGCAGGCCTATCGCGTCCCCTGGTGGGACCAGCGCAACAAGAAGGTCATGAAGGGACCTTTCCGCAACGTGATAGCGACCTTCGGGCCCGACTCCGAGGAACGCGTGGTCGTGGGCGCGCATTACGACGCCTTCGGGCCCTTCCCCGCGGCCGACGACAACGCCAGCGGCGTGGCCGTTCTGCTCGAGCTCACCCGTCTCCTCAAGGCGGAGCCGCTCGCCATGCGCGTGGACCTGGCGGCCTATACTATGGAGGAACCTCCCCTGTTCGGGACCTCTTTCATGGGCAGCGCCCAGCACGCCGCTGCGCTCAAAAAAGCAGGGGTGCGGGTCCGCGCGATGATCTCCCTCGAGATGCTCGGCTTCTACTCGGACGAGCCGGACAGCCAGGGAACGCCCTCAATCGTCTTCGACCTGTTCTATCCCGACCAGGCGAATTTCATCGGGATCGTCACGGACCAGTCATCCCGGTCCCTGGCGAGGCCGATCAAGGCAGCCATGCGAGGCTTCGGCCTGCCGGTGTATTCCATCACGGCCCCGCCCTTCGTCCAGGGCATCGATTATTCGGACCACGCCTCGTTCTGGGATCAGGGCTATCAGGCGGTCATGATCACGGACACGGCCTTCTTCCGCAACAAGAACTACCACAAGCCCACCGACACGCCGGAGACGCTGGACTACCGCAGGATGGCGCTCGCGACCGAGGGCGCTCTTCAGGCCGTCCGGGCGCTGGCGTCCCGGCGCTAGATTAATTCCCGCAGGAGCTCGGGCCGGGGCTTGGGGATGACGACCTTCTGGCCGAGCAGTCCCTTGGCCCCGGCGTTCTCGGCAGCGGCCGAGGCCGCGGTCTCGACGGCGGCCACGCTGCCGGTGAAGGTCACGAGGCCCTTGCCGCCCATGGCCATGGCGAGCTTGATCTCGATGAGCCTGATGCTGGCGGCCTTGGCCGCGGCGTCCGCGGCTTCGATGAGGGAGGCCACGGAGAAGGTCTCGATGATGCCCAGGGCTTCGAGCTCGGAGACCTGGGTCGTGCCTTCGATGGCCGGGAAGATGTCCGGGTCGATGTTGGGGATGCTGAACTGGTCCACCAGGGATTCCGCGGCAGCCGAGGCTCCGGCAGCCACCGAGGCGTTGACGTCCGCGACCTGGCCGGCCACGAGCACGATGAACTTGCCGGGACAGATGGTGCGGCTGACCAGGAGTTTTACATCCGCTGCCTTGAGCATGGTGTCGGTCACGGCGAATCCCTTGGCCATGGAGCTGGTCTCGACTCCGCCGACGGACTGGAACTCGGATTTGGTCATGGGGCCTCGATCAGGACTCGGGAATCCACGGATTTGACCGTGCCGTCGATGCTGGCGTGGACTGCTGCGCCGAGCTTGCCTTCCGGTACGCTGGCGATGAGGTCCCCTTTGGCTACTTTTTGTCCCGCGGCCACGCAGGCTTGGGCAGGGACGCCCAGGCCTTGCTTTAAGGGGATGGCTACGGATTTCACATGACGGGCAGTCTCATCCAGGGGCGCTTCAGCCCGGTAGTCCCAGAGCCCGAGCTTGCGGGTGAGCCTGTCTATGGGCACCTTGCGGAAGGGCAGCATGGGATGGACAGAGGGAGCCTTTCCTCCTGCCAGGGAGGATTTTTTCCAGTCCATGCCTTGCTCCCGCAAGGAGGCTTTGGCTCCGACGCACACGTTCTTAGGGTCGAGGTCCTCAGGGCAGGCGTAGAGGGAGCACAAGGAGCATTCGCAGCAGAGCAGGGCCCACTCGCTCAAGGGTTTGCGGTTGCTGTCGGAAAAGCCGAGGCTGCGCATGACCTTGTGGGGCTCGATGGCGTAGCCCAGGAGGTAGCGCGGGCAGAATTCGGTGCAGAAAGAGCACTGGTCGCAGGCGGACTTGCCGATGCGGCTGATGCGCTGGGCTGAGGCGGTCTTCTTGCGCAGGAGGCTGTGGTCAACGGGGAGGATGATGAGCCCGCCCGTGGTCTTGGTCACGGGCTCGGCAGGGTCCATGACCCTGCCCATCATGGCGCTCTCGAGCACCCCGAACAGGGAGACCTTGGCTCCGCCGGCGAATCCGATGGCTTCGGCTACGGAGGTCCCGATCGGGAGCTTGAGAGTGACAGGCTTGTGGACCGCTCCGGTCACGGTGAGATAGGTGTCCGTCACGGGCTGTTTCTTGGCAAGAGCGACGTTGATGAGGGTCTCGACATTGTCCACCACTGCTCCGACCTGGAGGGGCAGGCCCGCTGGTGGGATGAGCTTGCCCGTGACCTCGTAGACCAGGGTGTATTCGTCGCCTGCCGGGTAGAAGTCACCGAGCTGAAAGACCGAGAGGCTTGGCCTGCCCTGGATGGCTTTCTCGCAAGCAGCGACCACGTCCCTGTACTTGGCTTTGACCGCGAGCACGCCTTTTTTCGCTCCAGTCGCGGCCATCATGGTTTCCAGGCCCTCGACCAGGAGTGGGGCGTGGCGCTTCATGAGCTCCTTGTCCTTATGCAGGAGGGGCTCGCACTCGGCGCCATTGGAGATCACGATCTCAGCCTTGGCAAGGGCTTTGACGTGCGTGGGGAAGCCCGCTCCTCCGGCGCCGACCACGCCGGCCTTGCGGATGGTGCCTGGCATTGTATTTTGCATTTTCATGAGAAAATGCAAAATACAATGCCAGGCACCCGTTTCATTTGGGCAGGGACTCAGCCCAGGCAGCCGGGGTGATGCGGATGAACTCGGCCTTGCTCCAGAGCTCGGCGATGGTCCTGGCCCCGCAGTAGCTCATGCCCGAGCGCAGACCTCCGGCGAGCTGGTGGACCACTTCGCTCGCGCGGCCGCGGAAAGGCACCATGGATTCCACGCCCTCGGCCACGACCTCTGCTGCTTCTTCGTCTTCGATGCGGCGGGTCACCCCGGTCTCGGTGATGCGGCGGGAGAGGGTCGCGGTCAAAGAAGCCATGCCGCGGTAGAGCTTGTACTTCATGCCGCCCCGGACCACCATGAGGCCCGGGCTCTCGTCCGTGCCGGCCAGGAGGCTGCCCACCATGACGGATGAGGCGCCGGCCGCCATGGCCTTGGTGATGTCCCCGGGGTCGCGCACGCCGCCGTCCGCGATGACCGGCACGCCGCGCTTGGCCGCGGCCTTGGCGCAGTCCATGACGGCCGTGAGCTGGGGCACGCCCGCGCCTGAGACGATGCGGGTCGAGCAGATCGAGCCCGGACCCACGCCGACCTTGACCCCGTCGGCGCCGGCCTCGATGAGGTCCCGGCCGCCCTCGAAGGTGGCCACGTTGCCGGCCACGAGCTCAGCCGAGGACCAGCGCTTCTTGATCTTCTCCACGGCTTCGATGACATGATCGGTGTGGCCGTGCGCCACGTCGAGCACCAGGACGTCGGCCCCGGCGGAAAGGAGCGCCGCGCAGCGGTCCATGAAATCTCCGACCACGCCGACCGCGGCGCCCACGAGGAGCCTGCCCTTGGCATCCTGGGACGCGTCCGGGTGGAGCTTCTTCTTCTTGATGTCCTTGGCCGTGATGAGCCCCCTGAGGATGCCGTTGGCGTCGACCACCGGGAGCTTCTCGATCTTGTGCTCGGCAAGGACTTTCTGCGCCTGGTCGAGGGTGATGCCGGGCCGCGCCGTGACGAGCTTGGAGGACATCACGCTCTTGACCTGGGCGGAGCCGTCCTCGTGGAACTGGATGTCGCGCTCGGAGAGCACGCCCACGAGCTTGCGGCCCTCCGCCACCACGAGCAGGCCGCCCACCTCCTTGCGCCGCATGAGGTCCCGGGCCGAGGCGATGGTGTCGCGTGGGGAGACGGTGTAGGGTTCCTCGATGATGACGTTCTCCGTGCGCTTGACCTTGGCGACCTGGGCCGCCTCCTCCTCGATGGTGAGGAAGCGGTGGATGATGCCCAGCCCCCCGGCCTGGGCCATGGCGATGGCCATCTCGGCTTCGGTCACGGTGTCCATGTTGGCCGAGACGATGGGGCACTTGAGATTGATGCCGCGGGAGAAGCGGCCTGAGATGTCCACGTTCTTGCGCGAGGAGACCGTGGAGCGCTTGGGAACGAGCAGGACGTCGCTGAAGGTGATGCCTTCTTTCACGCCTCATTATAGTAAAATCCATCCATGAGCTTCCCCTCTGAGCGGTTGAGACGGCTGCGCCGCACGCCGGCCCTGCGGGGCCTGGCGCGCGAGACCATCCTCGAGCCTGCGGACCTCGTGCTTCCCCTGTTCATCCGGCCGGGGAAGAACGAGAAGCGGGCCATCAAGTCCATGCCTGGGGTGTTCCAGTTCTCGACGGACCAGGCGGTCAAGGCGTTGGTT
This sequence comes from Elusimicrobiota bacterium, assembly GCA_016234805.1. Classification (GTDB taxonomy): domain Bacteria; phylum Elusimicrobiota; class Elusimicrobia; order UBA1565; family UBA9628; genus JACQWX01. The sequence goes on along the minus strand of JACRNU010000059.1, from coordinate 45,510 downwards.
CCGGCAATCGCGTCCGGCATCAGGGCCGTCATCCTCTTCGGCATCCCGGACAAGAAGGACGCCGAGGCCAGCGGCGCCTACGCCGCGGACGGCGTGGTCCAAGTCGCGGCCCGGGCCATCAAGGCCAAGTTCCCCGGCGTTGCGGTCATCGCGGACCTGTGCTTCTGCGAGTACATGGATCACGGCCATTGCGGCGTGGTCCAGAAGGGAGAGGTCCTCAATGACGCCACCCTCGAGCTCTCGGCCAAGACCGCGGTGAGCCAGGCCGAGGCAGGGTGCGACATCGTGGCTCCCAGCGGCATGATGGACGGCCAGGTCGCGGCCATCCGCAAGGCCCTCGACGCCTCGGGTCGTGAGTCCACCGCCATCCTCGCCTATGCCGCGAAGTACGCCAGCGCCTTCTACGGTCCGTTCCGCGACGCGGCCGAGTCTCCGCCGAGCTTCGGGGACCGCTCGTCCTATCAGATGGATCCCGCGAACCTGCGCGAAGCCATGCGCGAGGTCTCGCTCGACATCCAGGAGGGCGCGGACATGGTCATGGTCAAGCCGGCCCTGGCCTATCTGGACGTCCTGCGCCGGGTAGCCGACGCTTTCCGGGTCCCGTGCGCGGCCTACTCCGTGTCAGGCGAGTACGCCATGATCAAGGCCGCGGCCGGGCGGGGCTGGATCGACGAGCGCCGGGCCGCCATGGAGTCCCTGCTCTGCATCAAGCGCGCCGGCGCGGACTTTGTCATCACCTACCATGCCGTAGACGCCGCCCGGTGGCTGAGGGAGGCTGCGGACGCCGCGTTCTCCCGGGCCGGGAGCCGGCGGGGGAAGTAGGTAGTATTCCGTATATCAATAAATACGGGTTTATCCTAACATAGATGCCGTAGTATTTCCGTCCGATCCGGGGCCGGATGGACGGAGGTTGCATGGCTTCAATCACGATCGCCGTTTCCGAACAGGACGCCAAAAAGCTTCGCGAACTCATCTTCAGGGCGCGCGCCTACGGGTCGTTGGATCAGGGCTGCCTCGCCGGGCTCGAGAGGGAGCTCGACCGCGCCGTTGTTGTCGATCCCAAGAACATCCCGCCGGGGACCGTGACCATGAACTCGAAGGTCCGCTTCCGCGACCTCGACAGCGGCGACGAGTTCGTCTTCTCCCTCGTCTATCCCGACGACGCGGACATCGACGCCGGAAAGCTCTCGATCCTGGCTCCGGTCGGCACCGGGCTCCTCGGATGCCGGGAGGGAGACGTCGTGGTCCCGCCCGTGCCCGCGGGCATGAGGCGGCTGCGGATCGAGGGCGTCCTCTACCAGCCGTAGATTCCGCGGTAGGCGCTGGGCCGGGCAATTCGGTAGAATGGGGCGTCCCAGGATGAGCGCTCTCGTCTTTGCCGCCGCCCTCCTCGTCGCGCCCGCGTCCGCGGGCAGGTGTCCCCAGTGGGGTGAGGCCCGCCAGGTCGGGGCCTTGGACCCCGCCCTGCTTCCCGAGGCGAGCGGCCTGGCCGTGTCCGGGAAGTGGGAGCGGCTCTACCATCATAACGACTCGGGCGGCGGACCCTGGTTCTTCATCTCCGACATGGCCGGCGGAGGATTGAAGAGGGTCTACGTGGAGAGGTTCTTCCCCTGGGACACGGAGGACGCCTCGCTCGGGCCGTGCGGCAACGCGACCTGCCTGTTCCTGGGGGACACGGGGGACAACGCGGCCCACCGGGAGGACTTCTCGATCGCCCTGGTCGAGGAGCGCAAGGATTTCCCTCCGAGGGTCAAGCCGCTCAAGGTCCTGCGCCTGCGCTACCCGGACGGGGCGCACAATGCCGAGGCCTTGGCGGTCCACCCCAACGGCGACCTCTTCATCGTCACGAAGGAGACGCCCAGGAAGAAGGGCGCCAAGCCCGCCAAGGTGTTCCGGCTTGCGAAGAGCAAGGTCATGGGCAAGGCCGACGGGGTCCAGACCATGGAGCCGTGGGGTGAGATCGACGTCCCGGCCATCAACAAGGACAAGGACAAGTTCGGCGGAATCGTGACCGCCATGGACATCGCGCCGGACGGCAAGGGGTTCCTCCTGCTGACCTACCACAACGTCCTCGAATTCGGTCTGGACCTCTCGGACGGACCGGTCCCGGAGTCCCTCGATGAGGGGAAGGACTTCTCCCGCGTCCCCCTCAAGGACCTCATCCAGCAGGAAAGCATCGCTTACCTCCCGGACGCCAGCGGTTTCCTTTACGGGACCGAATTCGTCCCCAAAAAGGCGCCTGAACAGAAGGCTCCCGAGATCTTCCTCGTGCCCTGCCTGGCGCCGGCTCCTCCGGGCCGCTAGGCCTTGGCTCCGGCAGGGGTCTGGGCCTTGGCCGCGACCGCCTCGAGCATCTCCGTGGTCATGGACTTGGGCCTCTCGAGGGCGTAGCCCAGGGCCCGGTCCCACACGAGGTTGGCGGAGACTCCCAGGGCGCGGCCCACGCCGAAGAGCACGGTGTAGAAGTCGTACTCCCGCACGCCGTAGTGCCACTGGATGACGCCGGACTGCGCGTCCACGTTCGGCCAGGGGTTCTTGGCCTTGCCCCGAGCCAGGAGGATCGGCGGAACGACCTTGAAGAGGACATCGACGTACTTGAAGATGGGGTCGTTGGGCAGGTGCTTCTCGCAGAACTCCCTCTGGGCGCTGTAGCGCGGGTCGGTCTTGCGCAGGACCGCGTGGCCGAAGCCCGGGACGACCTGGCCGCCGTCGAGGGTCTCATTGACGAACTTCTTCATCTCGTCCTCGGTCGGGATCTTGCCGCCCATCTTGTCCATGACGCCCTGGATCCAGCGCAGGACCTCCTGGTTGGCCAGGCCGTGCAGCGGGCCCGCGAGCCCGTTGAGGCAGGCCGAGAGCGCGTAGTACATGTCGGACAGCGCGCTCGCCACCAGATGGCCGGTGTGCGCGGAGACGTTGCCGCTCTCGTGGTCGCTGTGCAGGATGAAGTAGAGGCGGGACACGTCGTCGTAGGGCTTGCCCACGCCCATCATGTGGGCGAAGTCGCCGCCGAAGTCGAGCTTCGGGTCCGATGTGATGAACTTCCCGCCGTGGTACTTGAGGCGGTAGATGTGGGCCGCGATGGCCGGCAGCTTGGCCACGCAGTTGAGGGCGTCCTCGTAGGTGGGGTCCCAGTAGTCGTTCTTGTGCAGGCCACCCTCGTAGGCCTTGGCGAAGAGGGACTCCTTCTGCAGGGCGAGGACAGCGGTGGAGAACATGGTCATCGGATGAGAGTCCTTGGGCATGGCGGCCAGGATGTCCCAGATGTAGGTCGGGACCGCGGCGCGCTTGCGGAACTCCTCATGGATCTCCGCGACCTCGGCCTGGGTGGGGACGTCGCCGGTCAGCAGGAGGTAGAAGAGCCCTTCGACGTAGGGCATCTCGCCGCCCGGGACCTTGGGGAGCTTCTGTAGGAGCTCCGGGATGAGGAAGCCGCGGAAGCGGATGCCTTCCTGCGGGTCGAGGTAGGAGATGTCGGTCACGAGGGACTTGATGTCCCGCATGCCGCCGATGCACTGCTCGATGGTCACCTCGTCGAGCTTGACGTGGCCGAACTCCTTGAGGAGCTTGGTCGTCCTGGGCCGCCACTCCTTGATCTTCGTGAAAAGTCGTTCTTTTAAGTTAGGCATGGTCCACTCCCGGGCCCGCTTAATGACCCCGCGCGGGGCCCCTCCTTGCGTCAGCGGGCGACAGGCCTACTCTACCTCTGTGGCGGCTCGCTGTCAATGGTGTTCAGCCAACAGGTGAAATGGTGAGCCGGAGTATTAGCGGAGCTAATGCTCCGGGTCAAGCCTGACCTGCGTCATTTGTGCCGGAACCAGGTCTCGTAGACGAAGGCGCCCTCGGCCTGGAGGCCCTGAACATGATAACATGTGGCCTATGGCTTCCACCGTAGACACCAAGCAGATCATCTACTCCATGTCCGAGGTCGGCAGGATCTACCCGCCCAAGCGGGCCGCCTTGAAGGACATCTCGCTGGGGTTCTACTACGGCGCCAAGATCGGCGTCATCGGCGAGAACGGCAGCGGCAAGAGCACCCTTCTGCGCATCATGGCCGGCCAGGACGCGGAGCACACGGGCCAGATCTCCCGGTCCAAGGGCTACGCCGCGGGCCTGCTCGAGCAGGAGCCCAAGCTCGATCCCTCGAAAACAGTCAAGGAGATCGTCGAGGAAGGGGTGGCGTCGATCAAAGCCCTTCTGAAGGAGTTCGACCAGGTCAGCGAGGCCCTGGGCGGCGAGCTCTCAGCCGACGACATGGACAAGCTCCTCAACAAGCAGGGCAGCCTGCAGGAGAAGATCGAGGCCTCCGGGGGCTGGGAGCTCGACAGCCGGCTCGAGCTGGCCATGGACGCCCTGCGCTGTCCGCCCCCGGACACCCTCGTGTCCGTGCTTTCCGGCGGAGAGAAGCGGCGGGTCGCCCTGTGTCGGCTGCTCCTTCAGGAGCCGCACATCCTGCTGCTCGATGAGCCCACCAACCATCTCGACGCCGAGTCCGTGGACTGGCTCGAACAGCACCTGCGCCAATACCGTGGCACGGTCATCGCCGTGACCCACGACCGCTACTTCCTCGACAACGTGGCGGGCTGGATCCTGGAGCTCGACCGGGGCGAGGGCATCCCCTACAAGGGCAACTACGCGGCCTGGCTCGAGGCTAAGTCTGCGCGGCTGGCCATGGAAGCCAAGTCCGAGTCGAAGTACCATAAGACGCTCGCGCGCGAGCTCGAATGGGTGCGCATGGGCGCCAAGGGACGGCAGGCCAAGTCCAAGGCGCGGCTGCGGGCCTACGAGGAGATGCTCGACGAGGCCCCGGAGAAGCGCGAGGAGGACCTCGAGATCTACATCCCGCCGGGCCCCAGGCTCGGCGACGTGGTCATCGACTTGAAGGGCGTGTCCAAGGCCTACGGCGACAAGCTCCTCTTCGAGAACCTCGCCTTCAGCCTGCCGCGCAACGGGATCGTGGGCGTCATCGGTCCCAACGGCGCGGGCAAGACCACGCTCTTCAAGCTCATCACCCGCAAGGAGAAGCCCGACACCGGCGAGGTCCGGGTGGGCGAGAGCGTCCAGCTGGCCTACGTGGACCAGGAGCGCGACAGCCTGGCCCTGGACAGGCCGGTCTGGGAGGCGGTCTCGGGCGGAGGCGACACCGTGATGGTGGGCAAGCGCGAGGTCAATGCCCGGCAGTACGTGGCGCGCTTCAATTTCACCGGGTCGGACCAGCAGAAGCTCGTTTCCGAGCTCTCGGGCGGGGAGCGCAACCGCGTGCACATGGCGCGGATGCTCAAGGAGGGGGGCAACGTGCTCCTCCTCGACGAGCCCACCAACGACCTCGACGTGCACACCCTCCGGGCCCTGGAAGAGGCGATCCAGAACTTCGCGGGTTGCTGCGTCATCATCAGCCACGACCGCTGGTTCCTGGACCGGGTCGCGACGCATATCCTGGCCTTCGAGGGCGAAAGCCAGGTCCGCTTCTTCGAGGGCAACTACCAGGCTTACGAGGAGGACCGCAAAGCGCGCCTCGGAGACAAGGCCGCGCCGAGCCGGATCCGGTACAAGAAGCTCACGAGGAACTGATGACCGACCAATTCGTCCCCACCGACCCCCGCGGCAAGAAGGTGCTCGTCGTGGACGACGACGAGGGGATCCTCAGCCTCGTCGAGCTCCTGGTGAAGACAGCGGGCTTCGTCGTCACCACGGCCGCTTGCGGCGAGGACGCCATCAAGAAGCTCGAGGACAAGCCCGACGTCATCATCCTGGACCTCATCATGCCGGGCTGCGGCGGGCTCGGGGTGCTCCAGCACCTCAACAAGCTCCAGGGCCCCAAGCCGTCCGTCATCGTCATCACGGCCTACGCGTCCAAGGACCCGGCCGTGGCCCAGGCCGTCAGGGACCCCAACGTCTTCCAGTGCCAGGCCAAGCCGCTCAACCACGACATGCTCATCGGCGCCGTGCACCTGTGCACCAAGACCCAGTCCCTCAAGAGGCGGTAGGCGTGGGAGTCCGACTCGAGGATGCGATCCTTCTCGCGGTGCGGGCCCACCGCGGCCAGAAGGACAAGGCCGGCGCCCCCTACATCCTTCATCCCCTGCGCGTCATGGCGGCGATGAAGACGGATCACGATCGCATGGCCGCGGTCCTGCACGACGTGGTCGAGGATTGCGGGATCTCCCTGAAAAGGCTGAAAGCCCTGGGGTTTCCGGCGGCCGTGGTGCGCACCGTGGACCGGCTGACGAAGCGCGAGGGCGAATCCTACGAGGTCTTCATCGCCAGGGCCGGCAGCGACCCCCGGGCCCGCAGGATCAAGCTCGCGGACCTGGCGGACAACATGGACCTCTCCCGCATCACGCGTCCCGGGCCGAAGGACCGCGCGCGGCTCGAGAAGTACCGGCGGGCATGGAAGGCCCTGACCCGGTCCGCGAGGGGTCGTCTGTCCGGGAGGAAGCCATGCCGAACCGCATGCTGAAAGCCGAGCAGACCGTGCTCCTGGTGGTGGACATCCAGGAGAAATTCCGGGCCGTCATCCACGGGATGGACCAGGTGATCCGGTCCGTCAGGGTCCTGGTCGAGGCCGCCAAGGCGCTTTCCCTGCCGATCGTGGTCAGCGAGCAGTACCCCAAGGGACTCGGTCGGACCGTTCGGGAAATCCTTGAAGCCGTTCCGGCGGAGGCTCGCGTGCTCGAGAAGACCTCCTTCGGATGCCTGGGCGACGAGGCCCTGTTCAAGGCGCTCCAAGCCCTGGGCAGGAGGCAAGTCCTGGTCGCGGGCATCGAGGCTCATGTCTGCGTCAACCAGACCGTGCACGGCCTGCTCGACGCTGGCTATGAGCCGCACGTGGTCTCCGACGCGGTGTCCTCGCGGAATCCGGCCGACCGCGCTGCCGCCATGGAGAAGATGACGGGCTCGGGCGCGGTGCCCTGCTGCGTGGAGATGGCGCTCTTCGAGATGATGAGGGACGCTCGTCACCCCGCTTTCAAGGCCGTGCAGGCCCTGATCAGATAGGCCTGGCCAAGCGTTCGTGGTACGAGGCGAGTTCCCGGCAGGCGCGCCACCTCCTCCGGGCTTCCGGAGGGACCGGCCTGCTCACATCTCCTGCGGGGTGGAGACTCCCAGCAGGCCCAATCCCTCTGCCATCACGTTCTTGACGCCCTCGCAGAGCGCAAGGCGCGCCTGCGACAGGCGCGGCTCGGCGGTGTCGACCACGCGATGCTCCTCGTAGAAGGCGTGGAAGAGCCCGGCGAGCTCCAGGAGGTAGGCGGCCAGCTGGTGGGGGGAGAGGTCGCGCTCGCTGACCTTGAGGAACTCGGGGAACCAGGCCAGGGTGATGAGGATGGCGCGCTCATCCCTCTCCGCGAGGAGTTCGGGCGTGGGGTGGAGCCGTTCGCCGGCGTGGATGACGCCCGCCTTGATGCCTTCCTTGAAGATGGAGCAGACACGGGCATGCACGTACTGGCAGTAGAAGACCGGGTTCTCGGAGGACTTCTTCTTGGCCAGGTCCAGGTCGAAGTTGAGGTGCGCGTCGGCCGTCCTCTGCGCGAAGAAGAACCTGCAGGCGTCCGTGCCGACCTCCTCCATCACCTCCCGGAGGGTCACGAACTCGCCGGCCCGCTTGGACATCTTGACGGGCGTGGTCCCGCGGAAGAGGTGCACGAGCTGATGGATGATCATGTGGCAGGTCGCGGGGTCGTGCCCGAGGGCGGCGACCGCGGCCTTCATGCGCGGGACGTAGCCGTGGTGGTCGGCGCCGAGGATGTCGATGACCTCGGTGAAGCCCCGGCCGTACTTGTCCCGATGGTAGGCGATGTCCGGGAGGAAGTAAGTGGGATTGCCGTCACCTTTCACCAGGACCCGGTCCTTGTCGTCCTCCGAGCCGGCCGCGCCGGTCGTGCCGAGCCAGACCGCGCCTTCCTTGTCGTAGACCATGCCGCGGGCCTTGAGGTCCGCTAGGGTCTGTTCCACGGCCTTGGAGTCGTAGAGCTCGCTCTCATGGAACCAGCGGTCGAAATCCACGCCGAAGGACGTCATGTCGGCCTTGTGGCTGTCGAGGTTGACCGCCATGGCGTGGCGGCCGAACTCCTCGGGTCCCCACGAGGCGGCCTCGGGAGGCAGAGCGGCCGCGATGTCCTTGAGGTAGTCGCCCCGGTAGCCGTCCTCCGGGACCTGGGAGGGCTTCCCGTGGAGCTCGTCGTAGCGGGCCTGCAGGGACTGTCCCAGGAGCCGCACCCGGCCCCCGCCGTCGTTGACGTAGTACTCGCAATGGACCTTGTGGCCCAGGCGCCGCAGTATGCGCGCGACGCTGTCCCCGAGGGTCGCCCCGCGGCCGGAGGCCAGGTGCAGGGGACCGGTGGGGTTGGCGGAAACGAACTCGATCAGGACGGAGCGTTTGACGGCCGCGGTGCCGGCCCCGTACTTGGTCGGCGCGAGGTTGATGGCCATGAGGTTGGCGCATAGGGCCGAGTCGCGGAGCTTGAGGTTCACGAAGCCCGGCGGAGTCACGGTGATGTTCTCGACCTCGACGATGCCGGAGAACGCCTTGGCCATCTCGTGGGCCAGGTCCAGCGGCGCCGTCCCCATGGCCTTGGCGCAGGCCATCGGCCAGTTGAGGCTCACGTCCCCCAGGATGTGCTTGGGGGGGAAGGCCAGCATCCCGAGGTTGGGGGCCGTTTCCTTGAGCTTGGGAAAGGCCTTGAGCTTGTCCAGCAGGGATCTGCGCAGGGAGGTAAGAATCATGCTGCTACTCGCCCCTTTGTGATGCTGCGGTCTCCTCCGACGTCATCCCCGCCAGCTTGCGCACGGTCGAAGGGTCGTGGGCGACCTTCATCGCGTCGTCGAGCGACGCGAGATTCTGCTTCACCAGCAGGGCCAGGTACTGGTCCATGGAGATCATGCCGAACTTGCTGCCGGCCTCGATGGCGGCGTAGATGAGGTGGGTCTTGCCCTCCCGGATGATGTTGCCGATGGCAGGGGTCACCCGCATGAACTCGCGCGCGCAGATGCGGCCCTGGCCGTCCTTGCGGGGCAGGAGGGTCTGGCTGATGACGGCCTGGAGCTCCGTGGAGATCTGGACGCGGACCTGCTGCTGCTGGCTCGGCGGGAACACGTCGATGATCCGGTCGACCGTGGTCGGGGCGTCCTGGGTGTGCAGGGTGGCGAAGCAGAGGTGCCCGGTCTCGGCCGCGCTGATTGCGAGCTGGATGGTCTCGAGGTCGCGGAGCTCGCCGATGAGGATGACGTCCGGGTCCTGGCGCAGGGAGTGACGCAGGGCTTCGGAGAAGGACTTGGTGTGCTGGCCGACCTCGCGCTGGAGGATGATGGAGTTCTTGTCCTCGTAGGCGAACTCGATGGGGTCCTCGATGGTGAGGACGTGCTTGTTGTGCTTTTGATTGATGAGCTCGACGAGGGAGGCCATGGTCGTGGACTTGCCCGAGCCGGTCGGGCCGGTGACGAGCACGAGGCCACGGGGCAGGTCGATGAGGTTGGCCATGGCCGGCATGAGGCCCAGCTCCGCCGGCGTGGGGATGTGCGACGGGATGGTCCGGAACACGGCCGAGACCCCGCTCTTATGGATGAAGGCGTTGACCCGGAACCGGGAGATCCCCTTGAGGGAGATGGAGCAGTCGAGCTCCCAGGCCGCCTCGAAGCGCGCGCGCTGGTCTTCGAGGAGGACGGAGTAGACCATGCGCTTGCACTCCTCGGCGTCGATCGGGGCCGTGCCCGGCAGGGGTTGGATCCGGCCCTGCAGGCGCACCATGGGCGGCTTGCCCACGGTGAGGTGCAGGTCGCTGGCCCCCATCTGGGCCGTGGCTTTGAGGACTTCGGTGAGCTCCGGCATGGTCAGTTCCCTCCGGCCGGTTTCGGGACGAAGGGGGCCGGGCCCCGGCGCGGGCGCTTGGTGAAGTGGACCTTGCGGGCGTCTCCGTAGAGCTTCTCGATCCGGTAGAAGTCCCGGGAGGCCTGGGTCATGATGTGGACCACGAGATCGCCGTAGTCGAGGACCTTCCAGTGTTCGCTCTCCGGCTTGGCCCTCCGCAGCGGCCTCAGCCCCGACATCTTGAGGCATTCCTCGACCGCGCGCTCGAGGGTCTCCATGTGGGAGTTGGAGAGCGCGGTCATGATGAGGAGGTAGTCCGCCAGCGGGTGCGAGGAGCCGGCGTAATAGAGCACGATGCCCTCGGCCTTCTTGTCGAAGGCCGCCTGGGCGGCCGCGAGCGCGACGCGCCTAAAGACCGGTGGCATTGCTGAGTTTCTGCTTGAGGCGGTCCCGCAGGGAGTCCTCGGTGCGGAACTCGATGTTCTCGAGCGCCGTGCTCAGGAGCTTGGCCACGGTGGCCAGGGTCCGGCCCGTCTCGCTGCGGCTGTCGTCCGTGAGGGCATTCTGCGAGCGGAAGAGGAGGAAGCCCAGGGGGTGCTTGGCGCCGGGCAGGGAGACGTAATAGGTCGCCTCGTCCACCCAGACGCTGTGCGTCTCGTCCGGGGCCGGGAGCTTGGCCCGGATCCCGGAGAAATCCGCCGTTCCCTTGGCGGAGACGAACTCCATCTCCTGGTTGTAGATGTTGTAAAGGGAGGACTGCGCGGCCCAGGAGCCTTGGAGGTGCGGGGTGACGTGCTCGACCACCTTGACCAGGAGCTCCTTGGCCGTGGGGATGCGGTCGAGCAGGATGTTCGAGAGGTCGTAGAGCAGCGCGAGCTCGGTCGAGGTCACGCGCAGGCGGCGGGACTGTTCCTGGACCAGGGCGGCGAAGAACTCCATGGCGAGCTCGGGGTGAGAGCCCAGCCAGGTGTGCAGGTCCTCGCGCCTGAGCTCGAAGAGCCCCGCCGCGCCCACGGCCGTGGCGCGCGCGGAGCGGACCACGTCGTCGATGAGGGCCATCTCGCCGAAGCAGTCGCCCGGCCCCATGATGGCGAGGTCCTTGAAAGTCTCTCCGGAGACGCGCTTGGAGATGCGGACCTGTCCGGCGGAGATGAAGTAGAGGCAGTCTCCCTTGGAGCCCTCGTCGAAGAGGATCGCCCCATCCTCGAGCGAGACGCTCCTGAGGAACTCGGCCAGCGCGGTCAGGTGCTTCTCGGGGATGCCGTCGAGAAGCCGGACCGACTTGATGAGCTTGACCTTGTCGTCCATCATGGTTTGCCTCTCAGGGTGTCATCGGTCATGGTCGCCTCCCACGGCGATGGATGCGACCATTTCCTCGCATAGGCTCGGTCATGGCGGTCCTCACATCGCGGTGGCCTTGGAGCGGGAGCTGATGCCCGCGAGCTGTTTCAAGGTGTCCACGTTGTGGGCCCGCAGCAGGGCCTCCTCCGGGGCGATGATCCCTTCCCGAACGAGGTCCGCGAGGGCCTTGTCCATGGGGACCATGCCGAACTTGGCGCCCGTGTCGATGGCCTGGTAGATCATGTGCGTCTTGCCCTCGCGGATGAGGTTCGAGATGGCGGGGGTCATAACCATCACTTCGCGGGCGGCCACGCGGCCCTGGCCGTCGAGCCTGGGGATAAGGGTCTGGCAGACCACGCCCTGGAGCACGACCGCGAGCTGGACCCGCACCTGCGACTGCTGGATCGGAGGGAACACGTCGATGATGCGGTCGATGGTCGAGGGGCAGTCCTGGGTGTGGAGGGTGCCGAAGCAGAGGTGGCCGGTCTCGGCCGCGGTGATGGCGAGCTGGATGGTCTCGAGGTCGCGCATCTCGCCGACGAGGATGACGTCCGGGTCCTGGCGCAGTGCGTGCTTGAGGGCGTCGTTGAAGGACTTGGTGTTCTGCCCCACCTCGCGCTGGCGGAAGATGCTCTTCTTGGATTCGTAGACGAATTCGATGGGGTCCTCGATGGTGAGGATGTGGCCCGTCATGGCCTGGTTGATGAGCTCGATGATGCAGGCCAGGGTCGTGGACTTGCCCGAACCCGTGGGGCCGGTGACGAGCACGAGCCCGCGGGGGAGGTCCGACATCTTGATGACGGCCGGGGAGAGCCGGAGCTGCTCCGGGGTCGGGATCTTGGATGAGATGACGCGCATGACGGCCTCGACTCCGTTCTTTTGGAGCAGGACGTTGACGCGGAACCGGGAGAGCCCCGGGACGCTGAAGCTGGTGTCGAGCTCCCAGTGCTCCTCGAACTTGGCTCGCTGCTCTTCGAAGAGGATGGAGTAGATCAGGCGCTTGGCCTCGTCGGGATTGATCTTGGGGTAGCCGGGGATCTCCGCCATCTCGCCGTTCAAGCGCATCATCGGCGGCCTGCCGATGACGACGTGGATGTCCGACGCCCCGGCCTGCACCGCGGTCTTCAGGACTTCGACAAGTTCCATGTCCGCTCCTCTGCCGCCGGGCCCTCTGGGCGGGCGGCTAACGTCGCGACTGTCTCTCGGGAGGCTGGCGGATGCCGGCTCCCGCGCAGTCCTCTCCGACGATGACGCTCACTTCGACGAGGGTCCGCTCCCGGATCCTCGTGACGGCTTCGGCCGACGGGCAGCCCATCATGCCCAGCACCAGCATGGCGTTCTCGAAGCGGCCGGTGCGGTCGTAGACGAGGGTGCCCGGGTGCTCTCTCTCCGTGTTGCCGTATTGCAGGACATCGGCCCCTCTCAATCTTATTACTTTTGTTGCGTCCGTGGCGATACCTTTCAGGGGCGTGGCGTTGAGGACCTCGGCCGTGACGGGCCGGTCCTTGGGACGCGGGGACTCGTCCCCCCGGCCGAGGGCTCTGAGGAGGAAAGACTCGAGGGAGGCCTCCTCGGGCAGCCATGCCGGCCGGATGGCGCCGGGTTTCGCGCGATGGAGCTCCAGGGCGTAGGACAGGCGTTCGCCGCGCTCGCGCAAGCGGCTGGGAAGGAGGCTGTCCACGCCCGGCACCAGCGCGGGCGGAAGGAGAACATCCACGCCAGGCCTCTTCAGGAGGGCAGGGAGGCTCTTCCAGAAGGGAAGGCCCTCGAATTCGCGGAGGAGCTTGCGCTTCATGACGACCGCGGGGTCTCCGGCCGGAAAGGAGGCCGGCTCATCATAGAGGAAGCGGGGCTGACCGAGGTCCAGCCAGCCCATGGAGGGGAGCGAGAACAGGCGTTCGTGGAGCCTGGCGCAGACCGCCCGGGCCGCGGCCAGGCCGCTTCCCGTTCCAAGCGGAGGCGGCACGCCCGCGCCAGCCCCCTCCGGCGAGCGGAGGACGGCCCCCGCCTTCGGGGACGGCGGTCCCTTGCCGCCAGTGACGCCGGGCGCGGTCAGGGGCTGGGCGCCGGCCGCGGCCCTCTTGAAGGCCGCGGCCACGGTCTCCTTGTGCCCGAGCTTGTAGTCCCCGGGCACGAAGACGAGGTCGACCGTGCCTCGGCTAGGCTGGTGCAGGGACAGGAAGAACAGGGGCGTCTCCCTTGCCGGGGGCCGGACCACGGTCCAGACCGCGAAGGGCTGGAGGGTCCTGATGCGGTCCGCCAGGGGGGCGCGGGTCTCGACGAACCACACCCCTGCGGTCGCGGCCAGGAGTGCGCCGGCGAGCAGGCCGCTGCCCGTTCTCGAAGGAGGCGGCACGCTCGCGCCAGAGACGCCGGGCGCGAGCAGGCGGGCGGTCAAGCTCGAATTTTTTTCCATAAAGAAAGAGAGACCGGGTGCAGCCAGGACTTCCTGGACCGGGCGAACGAGACCTTGGACTCGAGACACGCTGTCAGCGCCTCGTCGAGGTCCCTGAAGGCGATGGTGCGCAGGCCGCGGACCAGCGGGTGGCCGCGGTCCTCGGACACCGAGTCCGCGACATAGATCAGCTTGTCGAGAGGGGACATGGAGAGGGCTCCGAGGGTGTGCTTGCGCACCGCGCTCAACACTTCGAGGTCCGATATCCCGAAGCGTCGGCGGGCCATTTCCGCGCTGAGGTAGGAGTGGAGGAGCTTGGGCTGGCGGCGGATGATGTCGGCCAGACGGGGAGCCTTGATCCTCCAGGCGCGGGCCCGGGAGACCATCTCCTCCGGGCTCATGCACTTGGCGCAGTCGTGGAGCAGGCCGGCCAAAGCCGCCTTCTGGCGGTCGAGGCCGTGCCTTTCCGCGAGCCGGACCGCGATGTCCGCCACGGCCAGGGTGTGATGGAAGCGCGAGTCCTTGAGCGTGTCCTCGAGCGTCCGAAGGAGGGCGAGGCCGTAGAGCCGCTTTCGGCGGATGAGGGCCGCCACGGGCTTGGGCACGAGCTTCTTCCACCTGCCTCCTGTGGCGATGGCCAGCCGGATGTCCGTAGACGAGATGTCCGGGAACCTTCCCGGGAGCTTGTGGAAGCGGGACGGAAGACGTGTTCCCGAACCAGGTCTGGGGCCGACCCACCACGAACTCAGGCGCTTGAGGGCTTCGGGGTCGCGCCACAAGTGGAACGACTCCGCGGAGTCCGAGCCCACGACGAAGTGGAGCTCATCCTTGGGGAACCTTCGCTTCAGGCCCCTGAGGGTCTCGACCGTGTACACCTTGCGCTTGCTGCGGACCTCGGAGAGGCTGACGGAGCAGAGCTTCCTCAGTCCTTTGGGAAGTACGGAGACCATGGCCCGGAGCATTTCGACCCGTTGGCCAGCGGGAGCCCCAGGGATGCCCTTGAGCGGCGCCTGGAACGCGGGGATGAGCAGGACCTGCTCGGGCTTGAGGGTGTTTGCCGCGCCAAGGAGCAGAGCCTTGTGGCCCTTGTGGGGAGGGTCGAAGCTCCCGCCCATGATGAGGATGCGTTCCGGCATGGCGACAATGATACCAATTGCTGGAAACAGAAACCCCGGCGGGATTCCCCGCCGGGGTCTCTGTTCGGAGGATTGCGCGCCTTACTTGTCGACGATCCTGTAGGCCTTGCCTCCCATGACGAAGGTCACCTTGGGGCCGATGGACAGCCACGACTTGGCCTCCGGGTGCTTGCGAAGGAGCTCGAAGTAGGCGTCGCTCAGGAACGCGATCTCCGTGACCGCGGGCTTCCTGTCGAGCTCGTAGGCGCCGTCGACCCACTCGTCGCCGCGCTTGTAGAAGGTCTTGGAGCCCGCGGAGCGCATCTCGGTGGCGAGCTTCTTGAGCTTGGCTTCCCCGCTTCCGGCGTCGCCGCTGACCTCGTAGTCGATGGCGCCCATGCCGCCGGACGCGGACCCGGATGCAATGAGGCCGAGGGATTCGGCCGGGGCCGGGGCCATGGCCGCGGACTTCATGGCCATAAGGTTGCGGCTGAAGGCCTGGCCGCGCACCGCGTCGAGGGCGAAGCGGTCCCTGCGCGTGGATTCGGGCCCGGCCGAACCGGAGAGGGCGGGAACGGGCATGCCGCCGGCGTCGGCCTCCATCCGGTCGAAGACGACCCTGCCGCGCTGGCGGAGCTGCGCCATGTCCGAGTCTTCGGCGATGAGGAGCGAGGTGTAGGGCGTCACGATGCCGTAGCGTTTGGCGAGCTTCATGACCTCGTCGACGATCTCGGGGTTCTTGGAGCCGGTGAGCCGGATCTCGTCGAGGAGGTGGGCGACCTTGCGGTGGGCCCAGAGCCGGGGCAGGTAGTCGTCCTCGGTGTGCTCCTTGGGCAGGGCCAGGGGGAACTCCTGGCGGACGCTGCCGCCGGCGGTCTTGCCGGTGAGCACGAGCGTGCCCTTGCCTTCCTTGGAGTAGCGGCCCATGAGGACCACGGGGTCGCCGTGGTAGATGTCGTGGATGTCCTTGGGGTAGACCTGGCCGGCCGAGACTCCGTTCCACTCGAAGGAGACGTCCGTGATGGCGGGCTTGGCGATGCGGTCCACCATCTGGCCGACCTTGACCTCGATGTCCTCGCCTGGGAGGACGTAGTCGCGGCTGCCGCGCTGTCCCTGAGCGAGCTTGTCGATGAAGAGGGAGTTCACGTCCTTGCCGGCCCCGAGGCAGAAGAAGCGCGCGTGAACCGACTTGTTGCGGCCGTGCACGGCCCGGAGCAATTCGTCGGTGTTGGTCTCGCCCACCGTCGGGAGGCCGTCGGTCAGGAAGACGAGCATGGGCATCCGGCCGGCCGCGGCGCCGGCTTTGGCGAGAAGGTCCAGCGCCGTGTCCATGGCCTCCTTGATGTTGGTGCCGCCCGAGGCCTCGATCTTGTCCGCGTAGCGGCGGCCGCGGTTCTTGCCGGCCTCGTCCGCCGCGATGAGGGACTCGCTCATGGACTCGACTCCGGTCGCGAAGTCCACGATGCCGAAGCGGTCGTCCGCGGTCAGGCGGTTGATGGTGGATTTCATGGCCTTGCGGGCCTGCTCCATCTTGCCGTCGTCCTCCATGCTGCCGGAGCGGTCGAGGACGAACACGACGTCCTTGGGCTGGCCCTTGGCGTCGGTCTTGACCGTGGGAGAGAGGCTGAGCATGAAAAAGCCCTCCTCGCCGGCCTCGCGGTGGGTCAAGAGCGAGGAGGACATCTTGCCCTCGTCGAGCGAGTAGAGGACCACGAGCTCGCTCTCCGCGCCGCCGGTCTTGTAGCCCACGGTGGCCTTCTTGTCGCCCTGCCGGTCGATGTCCACGGAGTGGGTGGGGGAGTAGAGCAGACGCATCGGAGCCTGGGACTCAAAGCCCACCTTGACGGACCTGCCGCCGCCCGTGCCGTCGATGCGGGCCAGGGGGAGCTTGAGCGAGTAGAGCGCGCCTGCCTTGGGAAGGATCTGGGTGTAGTTGAAGCGCAGGGTCACGGTCGAGTTGGGCTCGATGGGATAGACCCGCGCCCGCACGAGGCGCTCGCCCTGGAGCTCGAGGAGAGCCGGGTCGCGCATCTGGCGGACGATGTTCTCATAGGTGGTGCGGGCCTGATCGGCGTTCAAGAGCTCGGCCTTCATGAGCTTGTCCCCGACCTTCATCTCCATCTTGTCGATGACCGCGTCGCCCGGGATGGGCATGAGGATCTCGCCTTCGAGCCGGGCCGAGCTGTCGTTGCGGAAGACCGTCTCGATCCAGAGCTGGGCGACCTGCATCTTCACGGAGCCCTCGACCTTCTGCTCCTTGAGGGGCAGGGGGATCATGTCCGGCCTGGGGATAGGCGGCATGGGTCTCGGCATGGGGGGCAGGAAGATCGGCGCGGGCCGTCCGATGGGCCAGGCGATGAGCCTTTGGCTGTGGGCCGGGACGGCCGCGGACAGGACGAGGACGACGACGGCAAGGCTGGTGTGGAGACGGTTCATGACGTTCCCCCTAAAGCGCGCTCCCTGGGGAGGAGCTTCGCGGTGACCCTTCATGGCTATGTGACACCGCCAGGTCGGAGATGGTTCCGACGGCAGGTTGACGGCGGAGAAAACGGCGGCGCATGGCGGGGGCAGCATCCCGCCATGCGCCGAAGCGGACTAGAGGGCTTTGAGCTTGCCGACGAGCTTGCTCACGGTGTTCTTGTCCGAGCGCTTCTTGAGGGCCTTGGCGATGGCCACGCCCGCCAGGACCGCGATCGCGGCCACCAACCCGGTCTTGCCCGCTGATTTGAGATCGAACCCGTCTTTCTTTTCTTCCTTCTGGGTCTTCTTCACGGTGTTCCTCCTCGCGATTTGCGGCTGACGCTATTGTGCCAAAAGCCTCAGAGAAAGGCAACAGGCGGGCTCGACCCGGCTCGCGGGGGCGGGGCTCATGGCTGCGGCGCGGCAGGGCCGTCGAAGAACTCTTCGATGAGCTGCCTCATGGAGGCGGTATCGGACGCCGTGCAGAGGGAGACCCGCAGCCCTTTGGCGCGGGGCAGGCCCGTGGTATACCAGCCTCCGATGCGCCGCATGTTGAGCAAGGCGGAACGCTCGCCGAGGTGGAGCACTTCGTAGTCGAGGTGCTGGAGCAGGGCGTCGCGCCGCTCCCGGACGGAGGGTCTTCCCGGCTTGGGGGAGCCTGTAAGGCAGGCCTCGATCTCCCTATATATCCATGGGTTGCCCAGCCCGCCCCGGCCCACCATGACCCCGTCGCAAGAGCTCTCACGGACCATGCGGAGGGCGTCTTCAGGGGTGAAGATGTCGCCGTTGCCGATGACCGGGATGGTCACCGCTTCCTTCACCCGGGCGATGGCTCGGTGGTCGGAAGGGACGGAGTAGTTCTGCTTGCCAGTTCGGCCGTGCACGGCCAGGCCCGCGAGGCCCTCGGCTTGCGCGATCTTGGCCACCACTACGGCCTCCTCCCCACTCTCATCCTTGAAGCCTTTCCTTAATTTGACGGTCAGGGGGACCTTCTTAAGCGCCTTCCCGACCGCCGCGAAGATCCGGCCGACCTTCCGGGGTTCTTCGAGGAGTGACGAGCCCTCGCCGTTCCTGATGACCTTGGGCACGGAGCAGCCCAGGTTGATGTCGATGAGGTCGAACCCGCGCTCCTCCAGGATGGCCGCGGCTCGGGCCATGATTACCGGGTCGTGCCCCAGGAGCTGGGCTGCCAGGGGCCGGTCCTCGGGCGCGGTCTTGAGCATGTCGAGGGTCTTGTTGCCGGCGCGGACCAGGGAGTTGGCCGAGATCATCTCCACGCACGCCAGGGCCAGGCCGCGCTCGCGAGCCACGAGCCTGAAGGCGATGTCCGTGCAGTCCGCCATGGGAGACTGGAAGACTCTGGATGGGAGGTGAAGGGTTCCTAGCATAAGGCTCAGGCTCGGGTTTCGCGGGCGCATGCTATTGCTCGGACGGGCTCCTAGGTAGTGTAACCGGCGGGAGAGACATCGTCAAGCGGTCCATCCGCGCGGCCGGAGATCCCGCGGGTTGACACCGGGGCTCATGGGGCAGTATCATGACCGCATACATGAGCGGAGGTCTGGAATGAGCAAGATACTCGTGGTGCACCCTGACGCGGGGATTTCCGGGCAGGTGAGTTCCTTGCTCATGAAGAAGAATCACGAGGTGGCGGTTTTCCAGGAGGGCCGGCCCGCCCTGGCTGCCTTCAGCCGCGTGAAGCCGGAGTTCGTCCTGCTCAACGATGTCCTTCCCGACACGAACGGCTTCACGCTCTTCGGCAAGATCATGAAGGCCGATCGCGAGGCCAAGGTCCTCATCCTCAGCGTGCTGGCGGACCAGCAGGAGGAGGGCGGAGTGCCCAGGTTCGGCATCCGGAGCTTCCGGCCCGATGAGGTCGTCGGGGTGGTGGAGAAGCTCCACAAAGACTCCCGAGAGGCCAAGCGCCCGCCCGACGCGCCGAAGCCCCTCATCGCGGTGATCGACGACGACCCGGCGGTCATCGAGATGATCGAAAGCGTGCTCGCGCTGTCCGGCTACAAGGTGGCGTCCGCTGAAAACGGCAAGATGGGCCTGGAGCTGGTCAGGAAGGCCCGGCCTCAGCTGGTCCTCCTGGACGTCGCCATGCCCGAGATGAGCGGGCCCGAAACGCTCAAGCGCATCCGGGAGTTCGATCCCCGCGTCGGAGTCGTGATGGTCACCGGGGACGGCAGGTTCGAGATGATGGAGGAGTGCAGGGCTTACGGGGCCTTCGATTATCTGGTGAAGCCCTTCTCCATGGAATATCTCCTCTTCTGCGTCTATTCCCGGATCCTCCTGTCGACGATCTAGAAGTCCCCTATTCGTAGCGCAGCGATTCCACGGGGTCGAGGCGCGAGGCCTGCCAGGCGGGGTAGAGGGAGAAGAAAAATCCCGTGCCGAGCGCGATGAGGAGCGCCCACCCGATGTAGGCCGCGCCCACGGGAGCCATGAACTCCGGGTCCGGGGCGAGCTTGTCGACCAACAGCCAGCCCAGGCCGGTGCCGGCCAGGCCTCCGATGGCGCCCATGGCCGTGGCTTCCACCACGAACTGGGCCACGATGTCGAGCCGGGTCGCGCCCAGGGCCCTGCGGATGCCGATCTCGCGGATGCGCGAGAAGATGGTGGCCAGGGTCACGTTCATGATGCCGATGCCGCTGGCCAGGACCGCCACGATGCCGATGACGAGGATGGATTTCGCCCGGTCGCGCATGCGCTTCATGGCGCCCGCGATGACCTCGCGGTAGTCCTTGACGTCGAAGTCCTTCTCCCCGCGGTGCCGGGACTTGAGGAGCATCTGGATGCGGTTGAGGTAGACGCCCACGGTCGCGGTCTCGCCCGTGTCCACGTTGATCTGGTCCACGGCTTCGAGGCCGCCCTGCCTGCCCCAGCGCCGTCCCAGGGTGTACTGGTAGGTGGTGATGGGGACCAGGACCGTGCCGTTGCCGCCGAAGCCCTCCCGGAACCAGCGCGGGTCCTTGTCGCGGGGAGGCTCGGTGATGACGCCCACGACCGTGAAGAGGTGGTCCTCTAGGTGGATCTCCTTTCCGATGACCTCCCGCTGCTTGACGAACTTCTCGAGGGGCGTGACCTTGAAGTACTTGGCCCACCAGGGCTTCTTGATCCACCCGCCCGGCTGGATGACGACGCACACCCTGCGGGCGGAGTCCACGTCCTCCTTGGTGAGGTAGCGGCCCTTGAGCGTGTAGACCCAGTCGCGCTTGGCCCACTCCTCGGTGACGCCCCAGGCCAGGAGGTTGTCGTCCTTGAAACCCCCGAAGCGCATGCGCGTGCCCCAGCGGCGGACCACGGGGGAGACCATGTGGAGCTCGGGGAAGGTCCTGCGGAGCTGGACCGCGTCCTGCCAGGTCAGCCCCTTGGAAAGGCCGCGGGACTGATAGTTCTGCTTCTTGTCGATCTTGATGCGGCCCGGGCCTGAGAGCTCGATGAACTTGGCGTACCGGGCTTCCATGCCTCCGGTCTGGGAGAAGGTGTAGAGCACGGCCGCGACCCCGATGGCGAGCGAGAGGCAGGTCAGGGCCGAGCGGACCTTGTGGGCCCGGATCTCGAGATACGCGGTCCGGCCGAGTTCCGCGATTTTCATGTCACTCGCCTATTCACTCCTTAGAGCCTCCACGGGGTCCAGCTTGCTCGCCTGGTAGGCCGGGTAGAGGGCGAAGAGCGCGGCCACCAGGGCCGCCACGGCCATGCCGATCAAGCCGTGGTACCAGGCCACGGTCGCGATGTCGCGGTCCGCGGCCTTGGCGAAGGTGGACAGGCCCAGCACGCCCAGGCCGATGCCGGCCAGGCCGCCCGCGAACCCCAGCAAGGCCGCCTCGACCAGGAACTGGGCCATGATGTCGAGCTTGGACGCGCCCAGGGCGCGGCGGATGCCGATCTCCTTGATGCGCGAGAAGATGGTGGCCAGGGTCACGTTCATGATGCCGATGCCGCCCGCGAAGAGCGCGACCCCGCCGAGGATGATGGCCGCGATGAGCCACTTCTTGGCCTCCTCGAGCTCGTTCTCGATCATGTCCCGGGAATCGTTGATGTCGAAGTCCTCCTCGCCCTGGTGCCGGGCCTTGAGCAGGGCCGCGATGGAGGCCTTGGCGCCTGCCACGGTCTCCTGCGACCCGGTGTCCACCACGATGGATTCCACGTAAGTGGGCGGGGCGGAATCGTTGTCGTTGCCCAACACCTTCTGGAAGGTCGTCACGGGCATCAGGAGTCCGGGCTGGTTCCAAGAGAACCAGCGCGGGTCGAGGTCGCGCGGCGGATTGCGGATGGCGCCGACCACGGTGAAGACCCGGTCCTGGATGAGGAGGTCCCGTCCCAGCAGGTCGTGCCGCGACACGTGCTCGTCGAACTCGTTCTTCCAGTTCCAGAACGAGGCCCAGAAGGGCTTCTTGATCCATCCCCCGGGCTCGACCACCACGCAGACGCGGGCGGAGTGGCGCACGTCCCAGTCGTTGAGGAACCTGCCTCGCAGGGTGTAGACCCAGTCCCGCTTGCGCCACTCGGGCGTGACGCCCTGGACCTGGGCGTCGTCGAACTTGCTCCGCCCGTCGCGGATCCTGGTGCCCCACCGCGTGATGCTGGGGTAGACCATGTAGAGGCCCGGGACGTGCTCGCGGATGGCGTCCGCGTCCTCGGCGACCAGTCCCCGGGAGAGGCCCTTGGAGACATAGTCGCGCTTGGCCTCGACCTCCATGCGTCCGGGCCCGAGAAGCTCCATGGCCTGGCGCATGGCGTCCTGCATGCCCTTGACCTGGGCCAGGGTGTAGATGAGGGAGGCGACCCCGACCGCGACCGCGGCGAAGCTCAGGACCGAGCGGAACTTGTTGGTGCGGATCTCGCGGAACCCGGTCTTGAAGGCTTCGGCCAGGGTCAGCCAGGCTGCCCGGGCCGCCTGCCGCGCTCTCGCGCCGCGGCCGAAGGGCCCTGGGGTTATTGGATGGCTTCTAGGGATTCTGCTGGAGCCGTCCATCCTTCATCCTCAGGGTCCGGCCGGCCATGGAGCCGATGCCCGCGTCGTGGGTGACAAGGATCACGGTCCTGCCCTCGGCGTGGAGCTCCTTGAAGAAGTCGAGGATCTCGGCGCTGGACCGGGAGTCGAGGTTGCCCGTGGGCTCGTCGGCCAGGATGACGCCGGGCTCGTTGGCCAGGGCGCGCGCGATGCCCACGCGCTGGCGCTCGCCTCCGGAGAGCTCGAGCGGCGTGCGGCGGGTCTTGCTCTTGAGGCCCACGCGGGCGAGCAGGGTCTCGGCGCGCTCCCGGCGCTCGTGAGCGGCCACGCCGGCGTAGGACATGGGCAGGCAGACGTTCTCGAGCGCGCTCAGGCGCGGGAGCAGGTTGAAGGCCTGGAACACGAAGCCGATCTTGGCGCGGCGCAGGAGGGTGCGTTTGGCGTCCGTCAGGTGAGAGGCATCCGCGCCGTCCACGAAATAGCGTCCCGCGGTGGGGCGGTCGAGGAGCCCGACGATGTTGAGCAGGGTGGATTTGCCGCAGCCCGAGGGGCCCATGACCGCGACGAACTCGCCCTTGCCGATCTCGAAGCTCACCCCGGCCAGGGCCTGGAAATCGCCGTAGAAGCGCTCGACGCCTTCGAAGCGGATCACGCGGCTCCCCCTGGTCGCGGCCTCATCCTATGATTTTTTTTCCGCCGGCGGCTTTTCGGTGAGGAACTTCTCTCCCTCTTTGACGCCGTCCTTGACCTCGACCTCGGTCTCGTTGCGCAGTCCGAGCTTGAGCTTCTTCTGGACGGGCTTGGCCTTCTTGTCTGCGGGAGCGAGGTAGGCGACTTCGGCGCCCTTCTCCTCGAACACGGTGGACAACGGGATCTTGAGCACGCCCTTGCGGGTGTCGAGCAGGCCGTCGACCCGGGCGGTCATGCCGGGCTTCAGGCGCGGGTCCGTCTTCTGTAGGCTCACCTCGACCTTGAAGTTCTTGAGGTTGTTCTGGTCCTTCTCCGCTTGGGGAGAGACCATGGTCACCTTGGAGGGGAACTTCGACTCCGGCAAAGCGTCGACCTCCACCGTGACGGGCATGCCCTCCTTGAGCTTGAGGATGTCCATCTCGCTGATCTTCATCTTGACCACGAGCTTGGAGATGTCGGCCACGGTCAGCAGGTAGGTGGGGTTGGTGGACTCCATGAGCCCGATGACGTAGTCCCCGAGCTTGGCGAGCGTGCTGTCCTGCTGATAGCTGCCCTTGGGCTGGAAGCGCATGACCACGCCGTCGATGGGGCTCGTGACCGCCACCGGGACGTAGCCCTCGGTCTCGGTGCGGCCGGGCTGGATGACCGCGAGCTTGTCGCCCTTCCTGACCCGCGCCCCCTCGTCCACGAAGAGCTCGATGACCCTTCCGCTGACCTTGGGGGCCACGTCCACCGAGTGCTTGGGCGTGAGCTCGCCCGAGTCCTTGAAGTGGACCTCGATGTCGCCCTTCTCCGCGGCCGCGACGTTGTCCCCGTCGGCCGCGCCCTTCTTGGAGTCGCGGTATTTCTTGTAGCCGTAGTAGCCGCCGCCTCCGGCCACGGCCAGGCCGACGACGATCGCGATCCACCTGCCGGCGGACCACCCTTTGAGTCTGCTTACCATGGATTGTCTCCCAGCGCGAGCTTGTAGAGGGCGCGGTTGATGAAGGCGTCGTTGAGGGCCTGGGCCCGCTCCACGCGGGCGGAGAGGTAGTCTAGCTGCGCCTGGGCCAGGGTGATGACGTCGGCCGAGCCTTCCTTATATCGCGTGTTGACGATGCCCAGGTTGCGGGACGCGATCTCCTCCTTCTGCATGGAGATGCGGTGGGTCTTGTAGGCGCGCTCGAGGCTGATGAAGGCCGTGTGGAGGTCGGTGCTGACCGCCCTCTCCGTTGCGGCCAGAGCCGCCGCGCTCCTCTTCTTCTCCGCGGCCGCGGCGCGGTAGCTGAAATACTGCGACGCGAAATTGAAGTTGAACGGCGCGGAGAGCGAGAGCCCCATCTGGTAGTAGGGGTTGGGGTTCGTCGGCCTGCCCGGCCCCAGGTCCGAGCGGTTCAAGGTCGCGTTCACGGCGAAGATCGGGGTCATTCCCTGGAAGGCCTGGTCCATGGCCGTCTTGGAGCGGTCGAGGTCGAAGCGCGCCTTGACCACGTCCGGGTTCCGGGTCAGGGCCCTGGCCAGGTCCGACGACAGTTCGGGCAGGGCGGTCGCGCCCGGCGCGAGCGCCGCGGTCAAAGACGCCGACGCCATGGGGGTCCTGTCGATGAAGACGTTGAAGCGCATGAGGGCCGTCTTGGTCTCGGCATCGGCCGAAGCGAGCCTCAGCTCCGCCGAGCGCCAATCCGTCTCCGATTTGAGAAGGTCCGAGAGGCTCTTCATGCCGTTGCGGTAGAGCTCCTCGGTGAGCCGGTATTGCTCAGCCTGCGCCGAGAGGTTCTGATCGGTGACTTCCTGCAGGCTCATCTTGAGGTTGAGGTCGTAGAAGGCCCGGAGCGCCTCGAAGGCCTTGGTCCCCTCGATGGAGTTCAGGCCGGCGCCGGCGGAATCCCGGCTCAGGCGGTTCTGCTCCCGGTAGCCGTTGAGCGTGCTGTGGCCGTAGGGAGGCCCTTGGAGCGTGAAGGAGAGGGTCGGCAGGACCGAGGCTGCCACCTGGGACTTCCACTGGAGGGACGCGGCCTGGTGGGACTCCCGGGCCTGGCGCACCTCGGGAGATTTGTCCAGGGCGGTCTGGATGTAGGAATCGAGCGAGAAAGACTCCCCGCCGGCCGAGGCCGGCGGACGGGCCGGCTGGGACAGCGCGCCCTCGGGCTGGGCGGACGCGAGTCGTGCCAGGGAGCTTGCGCAAAGAAACAGCAGGACGAATCCTGTTCTCATGCTGACGTGCGTATGATAACATTTTCCCAGGCTCCCCCCTTTGGGGGAGCCTGGCATGCGCATGGACCCCAGACAGAAACTCTTCACAGCCCTACTGGTCCTGTCAGCGGGGTTTGCGGGATGCGGGCAGCATCCTGGTCAGAACAATGCGGCGGGGCTCGACCCAGAGAAGCGGTTGTCCAGGTCCGTGCCTCCCGGCTATCGGGCCTACAATCTTCCCCTGGACCCATCACAGCTCGTGGCGCTCTCTCCAGGCGACAGGATCGATCTGTTGGTGGATTTCAAGCGCGCCAAGCAAGTCGCCACTATTCTGCAGAATGTCCTTGTCTCGCGGGTCGTCCAGCCCAGCGAAGGCCGGGTCGGGACAGCGACCCTGTTGCTCAATCCCAATGAATTGCAGTACGTTGCGCTCGTGGTTCGCCAAGGTTCGAGGGTATGGGTCCTGATAAAGGCTTCAGGTGATAATGAGATGAAGCCTATGGAAGGCCTCGGTTTCAGGAAATTGTTCAAGCAGCAATGAAAACAACCGCGGCGTTCGTCTTGCTTGTTCTCGCCTGCGCCGTCGTCCACGCGGAGTTCCGGGTGAAGTCCGGCTATCGCGGGTTTGTCGTGGCGTTGGAATCCTGGCAGGTAAGAGACCTCGTGCCTGGCGACCGCGTGGATGTGCTCTCCACCCGAGAGGTGGACTCGAAGTCAGGGGAGCGGGAAACCGTTACGCTCCTCCAGAACGTCCTGGTCTTGAGGGCTTCCGTCGGTCCCAAAGGCACGGCCTTCGGACTTGTGCAGTTGATGCTGAAGCCTGAAGACGCCATGGGATTGGCGCATGCCATGGCGCGAGGCGGATTGATCGACCTGGGCGTCCGGAGCTCGGCGGATTCCGAGATCCAGCCCATGGAACGGGCTTCCTTCAGGAAACTGTTCCCCGCCCAATAGTCCGGAAAACCCGGTCTGTCCAGCCCGCGCCTTTCGTCGGGACCGCATCGGCATGATGAACCACGGAGTGTGCCCAAGATAGAGGTAGCGTCATTCCGTCGGGAAGACGGCGACGTGGAAGCAAGATTGTCTAGAGAAACAAACGCTTTTCTTGCGCTTCACCTTCAGCCAGCGCTGAAAGTAAAATCAAAAAAGCGCAGACGAAACAACAGCTTCTCTTCGGAGAAGTCGCCATCCGCAACATCCGTCATCGGAAATCTAAAGGAAACCAGCGGGATGGAGAGGCGGGCTGGTCTCGGGGCCATCGTCGCGGGCCGTTTCTCAGGAAGAAGGAGGGTCTTTGCTGGAGGCGGAGCCTGGCGGAGGAAGCTACTTCTTGTTCGCGGGTGCCTTGGGCGCGTCGAACCCGGACTCGATGACCGCGACGAAGACGCCAAGGACGGCCAGGGACTTGCGGCCGAAGCGCTCGAGCTCGACGTCCCCGGTGAGGCTCGCGGCGGACCCGAACTTGCGCACGTCGATGCTCACCCCGGTCTCGAAGATGCTGAAGCTTCCGGGCGAGCCCCACTGGCGCAGGTCGATGTCGATGTGGCGGGAGCCGTTCGGCTGGTCTTCGTTGATATAGCCGGAAATCTCGTAGTCGGAGGCTCCGCGCTGGCGCAGGGTGACGCTCAAGCCCCCGCCCCATATCTCCCACGAGCCGTCGCTCCGCTTCTCCACGCGGCCGTTGAAGGAGCGGCCGTCCACGCTGCCGGAGAAGCGGAACTCCTTGCCGCCGTAGCCGCGGCTGACCTCGAGGTCGATCTTGGCGAAGGTGTCGCGGACGTCGTAGCGCTCCCCTTCGAACCACCCGCGCACGTCCATGTTCACGCGCAGGCGCTCGCTCTGGGCGAAGACCTGCTCTTTGACCGAGGCGAAAGAGGGCAGTTCCGGCAGCCCGGCGTCCAGGCAGAAAGCCCAAGACGGCATGAGCGCGACGGCAACGGAAAAGATGGCACGGACCATAGTTCCTCCTGGCAGAAGCATCTTTCAGGGACAATATAGCCCCAGCAAGAAGGGGGCGCCCCGGTCTTTTGGGGAAGCCCCGGCTGGGTCTTAAGACCTATGTTTGGTATGATTGGCGCGAGCAAGGAGGAGTCTCCATGTCCTATCTGGATGAGATGAAGGCGTCGGCGAACAGGTTCTTCAAGCAGAAGAGCCGGGAGTACCTCTACTTCCAGCTGGTCTTCGGCGCGATCGCCCTGCACGCGTTCGTGACCGGATCGGCCTGCTTGTTGAGCCCCGAGTCCGCGCTCGAGCCCTTCCTCTGGCTCGGGGTCATGCTCGGGGGCAGGGAGTACCCGGTCACGGAGCAGTCCCATGTCTGGAGGGCTCTGGCAGGGACGCAGACCCTGACCCTGGGCTTTTTGTGCGTCTTCCTCCAGTTCGACGTCAAGCGGCGCTGGGTCGTGCTCTGGCCGCTCGTCTTCATGAAGGTCGTTTCCGCGGCCGCCTTCCTGGGCGTCTATTTCTTCGCCAACCGATTCCCGGCTTTCTGGGGCATGGCCTTGCGCGATGCCGTGTTCTGCGGGCTGCTCCTCTACTTCGCGGACGGGGCCAGGAGCGCGGCGGAGAAAGACGAATCCATCCTGGTGCCCAGGCCTCTGGGGCACCGCGGGGAATGATATAATGCGCAGGGAAACGCCATGTCTCTCCAGGGAAAGAAGGCCGTCGTCCTGATCGAGGAGCAGTACCAGGAATTGGAGGTCTGGGTGCCTTATTTCCGGCTCAAGGAGGAAGGGGCCGGAGTCCTGCTCATGGGCCAGGAAAAAGGCAGGGTCTTCCGGGGCAAGTTCGGCTACCCCGCCACGGCGGAGACGGACTACAAGGAAACCAGGCCCGATGGGGTCGACCTCGTGGTCATCCCGGGCGGGTTCGCTCCGGATTTCATGCGCCGCTATCCCGAGCCCGCCCGCTTCGTGGCCGGGGTCTTCGCCGCGGACAAGGTCGTGGCCTCCATCTGCCACGGGGCGTGGCTCCTCTCCTCCGCGGGGGTGCTCAAGGGCCGCCGCGCCACGGCCTTCCACGCCATCGCCGACGACGTGAGGAACGCCGGCGCCCAGTGGGTCGACGCCGAGGTGTGCGTGGACGGCAGGCTCATCACCTCCCGCAAGCCCGAGGACCTGCCGGCCTTCTGCCGGGAGATCCTCAAGGCCCTGGCCGCCGCATGAGCGACTACGTCCGCGAGATGCGCAAGCGCGTCAACCTGGCGCCCCTCGAGATGCGGGTGCTCTTGAAGGACGTCGCCAAGCAGGTCTCCGGCACCAACATGTTCACCGAGGCCGCGAGCCTCGCCTACACCACCATCCTCTCCATCATCCCGGCCCTGGCCGTGAGCTTCGCGACCTTCAAGGCCTTCGGCGGCGTGGAGAAGATCTACTCCGCCATCGAGCCCATGATCATCAAGAACCTGGCCGAGGGCTCGGAGGAGGCCGTCATCCTGGCGATCCGCGGCTTCATCAACAACGTGCACACCGGCGCCATCGGCATCACCGGGTTCATCGGCCTGATCGTCACGAGCATGCTGATGTTCTACTCCATCGAGTGCGCCATCAACAACATCTGGCGCGCGCCCATGCGCCGGGGCGGGCTGTGGATCGTGCGCCGGGTCGCCTACTACTGGTTCTTCATCACCATGGGCCCCCTGGCCGTGGCCGTCTCGGTCGGCGCCGGCACCTCCATGAATATCCCTTTCTCGAGGCTTCTGCCTGGGGGAACGGGCTTCTTCTTCGGCGCGAGCCTCTTCTTCTTCGTGGTGTTCAAGCTCGTGCCCAACCGCCACGTGCACTGGCAGGCCGCGTTCATCGCCGCGGTCGTGACCGGAGCCGGCTGGACCGTGGCGCGCGTGAGCTACGGCATCTACACGCGGGAGGCGCTCACGTACAGCAAGATCTACGGGTCCCTGGGAGCGGTGCCCATCTTGCTGGTGTGGATCTACATCATCTGGGTCATCGTCCTCACCGGAGCCGCGGTGGCAGCCGTGCTCCAGAAGATGATCGACGAGCAGGCTCCTCCTCCCCCGCGCCACTGATGACCACATCCATGACGAAGACCCCTCTCGCCGTCCTGGCCGGGCTCCTCCTCGCGGTCGGGTGCGCGGGAGTCCCGGTCTCCGGGACCGCGGCCGCCGGGTCCGGGAACGACGCCGCAACCTCCTCCGTGGCACGGACGCCCTCGGCCGAGCCTTCTCACCAGCCCGCCCCGGAGCCGGGCCCCGTGAAGGTCGACCCGGCCATCAGCAACACCTTGCTGGGAGTCCTGGAAAGCAAGGACCGGGTGCGCATGGACTGGTCCGGATGCAGCGGGCCCATGCCGTCGGCCATGTGCGAGATTCGCGATGTCGGCTCGCCCATCGGCTACGCGTTGAAGAACCGCTACCTTAATGTCGGTGTCCCAATCGCGGAGGGTCTCTCGATGAACGAGGACCCCGTGTTCCGGGAGCAGCTCGTGACCCTGGCCCGATGGGACTCCGACCCCGAAGTCCGCTCAGCCGCGCTCGTCGCGGTCTCCGGGTTCAGGGATCTCAAGCACCTGGACATATTCCGCGAGGCCCTGGTGCATTTGAAGGTGGGAGTGCGGTTCGGAGCGATCGAGGGGTTGATCCTTTGGGGCCATCCGGAGATGGCTGCGCCGCTGTTGGCTGCGGCTTCCGAGCGTGACTTCGAGCCGGTCCTGCGGGTCTATGCGGCCGCGGGCTTGGCCAAGCTGGGGGACCCGAGGGGATTACCCAAGCTGAGGGGGTTCTTGGACCACCCGATCTGGGTGGTCAAGGCCATGGCGGCCCGGTACCTGGGCGAGTACGGCATGGCCGAGGACTATGGGACGCTGGTCTCCCGGATCGGCAGGGAGCAGAACAACGATTTCGTGGTCGCGGAGTACTGCGTTTCGGCCCTCAAGCTCTTCGGGAGGAAGTCCCGGCCGGCGAGGAATCCCCAATGAGTTCCTTGCTTTCGCTCCTTCTCGCTCTCCCGGCTCTCGTGGCCGCCGCCCCGGTTGCCGCGCCCGAGCTCGAGCCCCTGGTCATCACCGCCCCTCGCGACCGTCTCCCAACGGACCAGGTCATCGACCCGCAGATCAACACGCACCTGCTGAGGCTCCTCCAGTCTAGGCAGGACGCCCGGCCCTCCACCGAGGAGGAGCTTATGGCCTCGGGCGGTCCCCTGGGCAAGCTTACCACGGCTACGGGCTTCAAGCTCCTGACACGCTATACCGAGCTCGGTTTCCTTCTCACCGAGGGTCTGGCCGGAGTCAAGGACCTCCAGCTCGCCGCCGAGCTCGAGCGCACGGTTAAGCTCGGCACGAACAAGCAGACACGCGCCGCGGCCATGGTCGCCCTGGCCTACACCAAGGACCAGCGCTACCTCTCCCTGTTCCTGTCGGGCCTGCAGGACCAGAGAGTGACGGTGCGCTTCGCGGCGGTCGAGTCCCTGCTCATCCTGGGCGGGCCCTCCGCCCGGTTCCCTCTCATGAACGCCGCTCGCGACGACCTCTCCCCTGCCGTGCGCGTCTATGCGGCGCAGGGACTGTGGCGCAATGGGGATCCCTACGGCCGTGAGATCCTTCTGAGGCTTTACCAGGACCAGGATTGGCTGGTCCGGGCCATGGCCGCGCGGTACCTAGGCGAACTCGGCTCCGGCGAGGATTACCGCAAGCTGATGATCGAGCTGACCCGGGAGACGCACTCCGCGGTGAAGGTGGAGCTGGCCGGAGCGCTGCTGAATCTGCAGAAATACAAGGACAGATAAATGAACCAAACCTTCCTCAACACCCTTGCCCTCTCGGGCGGAGACTGGGTCATCTGGGGCCTCTACCTCTGCTCCATCATCGCGGTCGCGATCATGGTCGAGCGCGGGATCGTGCTGGTCCGCGAGATGCGCGACTTCCGCGCCCTGAGGACCGGCATTATGCGCTCTCTTTCCGACGACCTCCCGGGCCTGGAGAAGGCCGTGGCCCGCCACCACGGCTCGGCCGCGCGCATCTTGAAGGCCGGCCTGACCCAGGCCGGCCGCGGCGCGGCAGGGGTCGAGGACCTCCTGGCGTCGGCCTCGCTCGAGGAGCGCCTGCGGCTGGAGAAGCGCCTGCTCGTGCTGGGCACGCTCGGCAACAACGCGCCCTTCATCGGCCTTTTCGGCACCGTGCTCGGGGTCATCAAGGCCTTCCACGACCTCTCCCAGCTCTCGGCCGGGCCCGAGGTCGTGATGAAGGGCCTCTCCGAGGCGCTCATCGCCACCGCGGTCGGGCTCTTCGTGGCCATCCCCTGCGTGGTGGGCTTCAACTACTTCCAGAAGAAGGTCCGCGACCTCATGGCCGGGACCGAGGCGCTCTCCAAGCTCATGCTCGCACAGCTGCGCGCCGGCGGCTCCGCCGCCGCCAAGGGCTGACCATGGCGGGCGCCTCTTCCAGCGGTTACGACGAAGGCGCGATCACCGCGATCAACGTCACGCCCCTGGTGGACATCATCCTCGTGGTGCTCATCATCTTCATGGCCACCGCGCCGCTGATCCAGCGGCGGGCCATCAAGGTGGACGTGCCCAAGGCCACGCACCATGACCGCTCCGCCAGCGAGGCGGTGCAGATCGTGATGAACGAGAAGCGCGAGACCTTCCTCGAGGGCAAGAAGGTGGACGCGGGCGAGCTCGGCAAGGCCCTTCAACGGCACGTGATGGCCGCGCCGGGCGTGCACGTGACCCTCTCAGCGGACAAGGCCCTGGCCTACGGCGAGATCGTGGGCCTGCTCGACCTCGTGCGCGGCTCGGGCGTCAAGAAGATCGGACTCGAAGTCAGAAACAAATGACCCCAGGGGGGACGCCGGTGGCGGCCGGAGCGCTCGCGGGTTGGTTCGCCGAAGACGGCGAGCAGCCCCGGCTCTTCGAAGCGGCCGTGGCCGCTTCGCTCCTGCTCCACGCCGGGTTCTTCTTCGCGGTGAGCCGCAGGCCCTCGGGCGAGGTCCTGCTCCCTGACCCCATCGAGATCGACCTCACCAAGCCCCTGGGCAGCCCCGCTCCCCTGGCTCCTCCCAAGAGGCTGGTCCCTGGAGCGTTCCCTGGGCCGAACATCCCCACCGAGTCCACGGTGCCCAAGCCTCCGGTCCAGACGCCCGCGCCCCAGGACTGGACCCTGCCAACCCAGGAAACGAAGAAGATCGAGAAGCTCGAGGAAGCGCCGCCCAGCCCGGGCGGCGTCATCGGAGGGGAGGGCACGGCCTCCATCCCGGGTGGAACCGGCCCTGGCAGGGATGACGGTGTCCCCGGAGGGACCGGGGACGGGCCTGCGGGCGTTATCCTCAGCTACCCCAAGCTCTTGAACCGCGACGAGATCTTCGGCCTGCTCCAGCGCTATTATCCCGAGAGCGAGCGCCGCGCCGGCCGCGAGGGCATGGTCGTCCTGGCCCTGCATATCACCGTGGAGGGCAAGGTGGGCTCCGCGGACGTGCTCCAGTCCGCGGGCAATGCCTTCGACCGCGCCGCCGGCGAGGTGGCCAAGCTCATGCGCTTTTCGCCCGCCATGGGCAGGAAGGGTCCGGTGGCCGTGAAGCTCCCGCAGTCCGTGGTCTTCCAGCTCGAAGACTGACTTTCGGTTTGGAACTTTTTCCAGCCTCGCTCGTATCAGCCGAAGCCGGAACCCTGAACCAAGAGGCCGCAAGCCCGCCTCTTGATTTCCGGGGAACCGAGCTTGCGTGCGGCCGCTGGGCTCGGCCCGTTTAAGTGACCAAGGCGGATTGATTTAATGGCAGGTTAATGGCATAATAACGGCATCCCTTTGCCATGACCCTGTCCGGGAAGTTCGGCCCGCGATACAAGATCACCAACAGGCTCGCTTCGGCCCTCCTGAAGCTGGAGGGGCTCAAAGAGCTGGTCGACCACCTTCCGCTCACGCCGTCGGTCCTGGCAAGCCTGCGCGAAACCGCCCGGCTCTTCTCGACCCATTACTCCACGCAGATCGAAGGAAACCGGCTCTCCGAGAAGGAGGTGGCCAAGGTCATCGCGGGCAGCCAGCACTTCCCCGGACGGGTGCGCGATGAGAAGGAGGTCAAGGGCTACTACAGGGCGTTGGCCGTGATCGAGGAGACGGCCCGGGAAGGCCGCCCCCTGGCCGAGGAGCAGATACGGCTCGTCCATGGCCATGTCATGGGCGGCGGCAAGAAGACTGCCTCGCCCACTCCTTATCGGGACGGCCAGAACGTCATCAAGGACGGCGCGACGGGCCGCATCGTGTACATGCCGCCGGAGGCCAGGGATGTGCCTGGACTCATGGCTGGGCTGGTGGATTGGATTGGCGCCGCTCGAGCGGAGATCCCTTGTCCCATCCGGGCCGCGATCGGGCATTGTCAGTTCGCGACCATCCATCCCTATTATGACGGCAACGGAAGGACGGCGCGGCTCCTGGCCAACTTCATCCTGCATTCAGGGGGCTATGGTCTCAAGGGTATCTATTCGCTCGAAGAGTACTATGCGCGCGACCTGCAGGCCTATTACGACGCGATCGCCGTGGGACCCTCGCACAACTATTACGAGGGCAGGGCTGAGGCGGACACCACCGGCTGGATCCAGTATTTCGTGGACGGTATGGTGGACGCCTTCGCCAAAGTGGAGGAGAAGGCGAAGGAGGCCGAAGGCCGGTGGGAGTCGGACAAGTCGCCTGTGCTGCGAATGCTGGACCCGCGGCAGCGCAAGGCCCTTTCGCTTTTCGCGCTGCAGAAGACCATCACGAGCCAGGATCTCGCCGCGCTGTTCTCTTTTGCGCCGAGGACCGTGCGCTTGCTCCTGCAGAAATGGACCGAGCAGGGATTCCTGGTCATGGCCGATCCATCCAAGAAGGCGCGCAAGTACAAGCTCGCTCGAGAATACGAGAGGCTGTTCTGAAAGCAGTGCATGATGCTGCAACGGGCGGACGATCCTTTAGGAATAGGACTGGCGAAATCCGAACCGGCGTACCAGGAGACAAATCCATGCCCGAAAGAGGAACCGTATCCGCCGGACACTTGAGCGCCGCGGCCGTGCTGTGTCTGACGCTTGCAGCCGCCCCGATTGCGGCGTGGGCCAACGACGGCTTCTTCCAGGGGGCCGGCGGCACGCTGCGGCCCATCGAGAACCGCAGTCTGCGCGTGCTCAGCGAAGACCTCAAGATCGACCCCATTAAGCAGCGGTCGTGCTACGAACTCCGATTCTCCAGCCCCGCCAGCTACTATGAGGGCAAGGACGGCAAAGGCGGCGAATTCGGGCCCGAGGAGTTTGGTGCCATCGGCGGTCGGATGGAATGCCCGAAGGACCTTCGAGACCTGCTCAAGAGCGGGTTCACGCCGTGGTGGACCGCGGAGGCGGTCTATGAGATCGAGGCGTTGGAGGACGCGCCGGAGGTGCAGTTCGGTTTTCCGGTTAACGACTGGGAAGTTTCGGGCCAGGGTGAATTTCCGCCCAGCCCGGGCGTCATCGACTTCCATACCTACGTCGACGGGCAGGAGATCGCTCCGACGCGGCTCAAGTGGCTTGAAGGAGTCGGGGCCGAGAGCAAGGACAAGACCCTGGGTTATGCATGGAAGGCGTCTTTCCAGAAGGGGCGCCGTTATGTCCTGCGGACGACCTACGCGTTCGGAGAGGACATGGGAAACTTCTCTGAGGCCATTGCTGAAGGAGCAACGCCATGGTTCTCAGGCGCCGACGAAGCTAACGGCGGCTCGGGTCTCGGGATGATCTACTATCTGACCCCTCTGCGCCAGTGGGCGTCCCCGCCGCCATCCCGGATTTCCATCGTGGTCACTCTGCCAAAACACGTGCCCATGACCCTCGCCGTGCCCATCCACACCAA
Organism: Elusimicrobiota bacterium; assembly: GCA_016234805.1. GTDB lineage: Bacteria > Elusimicrobiota > Elusimicrobia > UBA1565 > UBA9628 > JACQWX01. The sequence goes on along the minus strand of JACRNU010000059.1, from coordinate 10,774 downwards.
GCCCGTCTGCGTGGGGGAACACTCCCTCTTCTACGAGTTCCACGACTCCTTCCCGGACCAGGACCTTGTGGTCTACTACGCAAGCTCCAAAGACAAGTCCTTGAAGACTGCCACTGAATGGGACGCCTGGCTGCGGACCCTGGGCGGTGGGCAGGTGGAGATGAACTGCGCTCTTCTGCGCAGCCTGAAGGCCGGAGCCGGGCCTGCCCTGAAGAAGATCCTTGCCGGGAGGAAGTGCCGGCCATCCTGCGCCCGGAAATGATTCGGGGCCGGGAAGCCCCCAGCCTGTTCACTCCTCGACTGCTCGGATAATCGGATTCCGATGCTTTGGGAGGTATTCGTGTGGGGAAGGCGCGGAGTCTGTCCGCTCGCTGACCGGCTTCGAAGGACCGGCCTTCCCCGCCCAGATCCGCGGCTCCCATGGGCTGTCGGAGGGGGGTTCTCTTTGGGGCGGTACTTACGATAACGGCTATTGTTGCATTCAGCCGCTTATGCCTCTTGCGAATCTAGCGTCCCCGGCAGATCTTGAGGATCTCGGCGCCGTAGCGGCTGCGCTTGAGGAGGCTCAAGGGGACCAGGGGATCGCCGCCGGAGAGCGCGAGGCGGGCGATGGCCTTCAAGTCCGCGGTGGGCATGAGGTCCACGGGGTCCACGCCGGTCTGCTGGCCCTTGGACTTCCGCCACAGGCGGAGCTTCTCGAAGAGGCGGCCGGCGCGCGGGTCGCGCTTCTTGGGCTTCTCGCGGGAGTCGGGGTGGATGGGGGGGCCGGCGAGCCCCCGCTTGACCGCGGCGAGGACCGCGGACCCGTAGTTGTCGAGCAGGTAGGGCGTCATGCCGCGCACGGCCCGCAGGGAACCGAAGTCGTGGGGCAGGGCCATGGCCAGGCGGGGGAGGACTTCGTCCGGCATGACCCGGAAGGTGGCGCGGTTGCGGGACTCGGCCTCGCGCTCGCGCAGGAGGTAGAGCTCCCTCAAGACCGCGAGCTGGCGGCCGTCGGGGTTGAGCCCGCGGGCCAGCCTCCAGAATCCCTCGGGGTCGAAGATCCTCTCGATGGGAGCGGAGCGCGCGAGCTTGGCGAAGGCCTCGGCCGCCTCGGCCTCGAGGCCCTTCCCCCTGAGCAGGCCCGTCTGGATGTCGGCCAGGCGCAGGAGGTAGTGCGTGTCGAGCTGGGCGTAGCGGATCTGGGCGTCGGTCAGGGGTCTGCGGCCCCAGTCCGCGCGCTGGAGCTTCTTGGAGAGCTTCACGCCGAAGTGCCTCTCGATGGCCGCGGCCAGGCCGAGCTCCTTGAAGCCGAGCAGGCGGCTGGCGATCATGGTGTCGAAGAGGGCGCAGAAGGTGAAGGCGTAGTCGCGCTTGAGGCAGGCGATGTCGTATTCCCCGGCATGGAAGACGATCTGCGTCGCCGGGTCGGAGAACATGGGGCCGAGAGAGGACATGTCCCGCACCGCCAGCGGGTCGACGATGTAGTCCGCGTCCTTCGTGGAGATCTGGACGAGGCAGGTCTTTTCGCGGTGGACGTAGAAGCTGTTGGACTCGATGTCCACGGCCACGCGGCCGGTCCGGTGGATTTCGCCCGCCACCTCCTCGAGATGCTCGCGGGCGGTGACGAGGATCGGGTCGCGGATGCCGTCGTGTTCGGTCATGGAAATAAAAAAGCAGGACCGCCCTTCTCGGCGGTCCTGATGGCGTGCCAAGTTATAACAGGTCCGAGCCCAATAGTCAAGGGGTCGGCAGGTGCTTGTTGACCTTGGCCAGGAGCTTGGCGATCTCGATGGGCTTGACGAGATAATCGTTGGCGCCGGCCTTGAAGGCCTCGTCGACCTCCTTGACCACGCTCGCGGAAGTGCACATGATGATTTTCATGGCGGACAGGTTCGGATTGGTCCTGATGATGGTCACGGTCTGCACCCCGTCCATCATGGGCATGTTGCGGTCCATGATGACGAGATCGTAGGGGTTGCGCTTGATGAGGTCGAGCGCCATCTTGCCGTTCTCGGCCATGTCCACCAGGTGGCCGTTCATCTCCAGGATCTCCTTGAGGAGGTCTCGGACGGAGTTGTCATCATCGACGACGAGTATGCGTCCCATGGTCACCTCTTGGAGGCCAGTCCGAAGGCCCCGTGCAGGGCCCGCAGGGCTGCCTCGGCGTGTTTAGCCGGGACGACGCAGGAGATGCGCAGGTCCGCGGCCGCGAACATCCGGATATCGATGCGGAGCCGGGAGAGGGCCTCGAAGACGCGGGCGGCCGTCTCGGGGGAGCGGCGGAAGCCCGTGCCCACCACGGAGACCTTGGCGACCTCGCCGTCCTCCGAGACCCGGCAGGTCTTGCCCGGGAGGGCGCGGGCGGCCTCCCGAAGGGCGGTCCTGGCGGGGCCCGCGTGTGAGCGGTCCGTCATGAACGAGAGGCAGGCCGCGCCCTTGCCTCCGGAAGCGGCCTGCCCGCGCCCGGCGTTCCTGGCGCGGGCGTGCCGCCTCAGGCTGACACGGGCAGCGGCCTGCTGGATCATGTCGAGCGGGACGCCGGCCGCGGCGAGGCGTGCGAGCACGGCCGCCGCGGCTCCCGGCCGGTCCGGGACGCCCGTGATGCTCAGGCGCACCGAACCCTTGTGCAGGGCGAGGCTCGACACCCGCGTTTTCTCGGAGCGCCGTGTTCCCTTCCCGTCTTCGTTCGGGACGATCCAGGTCCCCTCCTGCGCGTGGAAGGCCGACCGCACCTGCAGGGGGATCCGGGCGGAGCGCGCGAGCTCGATGGAGCGCGGCTGCATGACCTGGGCTCCGGCGCTGGAGAGCTCGAGCATCTCGTCGAAGGTGATGGACCGCAGCTTCCGGGCGCGGGAGACGATCCTGGGGTCCGCGGTGTAGACCCCCCTGACGTCGGAGAAGATCTCGCAGTGGCTCGCCCCGAGGCGCGCGGCCAGCGCCACGGCCGTGAGGTCCGAGCCGCCGCGGCCGAGGGTAGCGATGTCGCCTCCCGGCCCCGCCCCTTGGAAGCCCGCGACGACCACGACGCGTCCGGCCCTGAGCTCCGAGAGGATCCGGGCCGGCCGGATGCGGTTGAGCCGTGCGTTGCCGTGGGGGCCGGCCGCGTCGATGCCGGCCTGGGGGCCCGTGAGCGAGACGGCCGGGTTCCCGAGCCCGGCGCAGGCCATGGCGAAGAGGGCCGCGCCCACGACCTCGCCCGTGGCGATGAGCTGGTCGGTCTCCCGGGGAGGCGGGGCCGCTGAGACGCGCCGGCCCAGGGCCAGGAGCTCGTCCGTCATCTCTCCCGGAGCCGAGACCACCACCACGACTCCCCACCCCCGGCGGCGGTCGGCGGCCGCGCGCTCGGCGGCGCGGTGGATCTTCTCGGGGTCGGCCACGGAGGTGCCGCCGAACTTGAGGACCTTGATCCTCATCCGAGCCTCGAGATCCGCGCGCCCCGGCGGTCCGCCGGGAGAACGAGGAAGCGGCTCTTCACCCGGTGGCGCGCGAAAGCCTGCTGCATGGCCCGGCCGATGCGCGCCGCCCCCGGGCCCCGGCGGCACAGGGCGAGCATGGAGGATCCCGCCCCGGAGAGCGCGGCTCCGCACCCGGCGTGGTCGCGGGCCGCGGAAAGAACGTCCTCGAACCCGGGCACGAGGTCGGCGCGGTAGGGCTGGTGGAACTCGTCGCCCATGGCTTCCTCCAGCCTGTCCCAGAGGCCGCGCTCGAGAGCCGAGGAGAGGACCAGCGCCCGCGAGACGTTGAGGACAGCGGCGCGGCGCGAGTAGTCCTGCGGCAGGACGGCGCGCGCCTGCGCGGTGGAGAGCTCGAGTTCGGGGATGCACAGCACCGCGACGAGGGACCGGTGCGGCTTGAGCGGGAAGGGGATGAAGCCGGAGCGGGACTTGACCGAGACCACGAGTCCGCCGTAGATGGCGGCCGCCACGTTGTCCGGGTGCCCCTCCAGGGAGATGGCGCGTTCGAAGAGGTCGTCAAGGGAGAACCGAGGCCTGCCGAAGATGTGGTTGGCGGCGAGCAGGCCCGCGACGATGGCGGCGCCGCTCGACCCGATGCCCCGAGAGATCGGCACGCGGTTGTGGGCCTTGAACACGAGACGGTGACGGGTGAGGTCCGGGAGGATGAGGCTGGCCGCGCGCAGCAGCAGGTTCTCCCGGCCCGAGGGAAGGCGGCCCGCTCCCTCGCCCGTGGTCTCGCAGACGGGCTCGCCCGGGTCCGGGTGGGCCTCGAGCAGGACCTCGTTGCACAGCCCGATCGCCAGGCCGATGCAGTCGAAGCCCGGCCCCATGTTGCTCGTCGAACCCGGGACCTTGACGAGGATGCGTCGGATGCCGTTGTTCATCGAGCCATTAGTCTACAAAAATTGTATGGTCATCGTGGATGAGGGGCCATGGGGACGCGCTCAGGCGCCTGACGGCGCGGGGGGAGTTGTTCCGGGTCCTGCCGGACGGCAGGCTCGAGTGCTTCGCGTGCGGCCTCCGGTGCAAGCTCAAGGACGGGCAGGCCGGCGCGTGCCGCGTCCGTTTCCACGGCGGCGGGGAGCTCATGGTCCCCCGCGGCTACGTCGCGGGCCTCCAGGCGGACCCCATTGAGAAGAAGCCGTTCTTCCATGTCCTGCCCGGGTCCAGGGCGCTGTCCTTCGGCATGCTCGGGTGCTGCTACTCCTGCGAGTTCTGCCAGAATTGGGTCTCGAGCCAGGCCGGGCGGGACCCGTCCGCCGGGCTCGAGGTCCGGGAGTGCTCCGCCCGGGACATCGTCAAGGCCGCGGTGGACCACGGCTGCCGGACCGTGGCATCGACTTACAACGAGCCCCTCATCACCTCCGAGTGGGCGGTCGAGGTCTTCGGGGAGGCCCGGAAGTCCGGCTTGCGGTGCTGCTTCGTCTCCAACGGCAACGCCACGCCCGAGGCTATCGCTTTCCTCAAGCCTTGGGTGGATTTCTTCAAGGTGGACCTCAAGTGCTTCGACGAGGGAACCTACCGGAAGCTCATGGGCGGGCCGCTCAAGGCCGTGCTCGACACGCTCAAGACGCTCCTGGAGCGCGGATTCTGGGTCGAGGTCGTGACCCTGGTCATCCCGGGGGTCAATGACACGGACAGGGAGCTCGGGGACATCGCCCGGTTCCTCGTCTCGCTCTCTCCCGACATCCCCTGGCACGTCACCGCTTATCACCGGGACTATCGGATGGCCGGGGAGGAGCGCACTTCCGCGTCGACGCTGTTCAAGGCCGCAGAGATCGGCAGGGCCGCGGGCCTGCGCTTCGTCTACGCCGGCAACCTTGCGGGCGCCTCCGGCCTGGAGGACACCGTCTGTCCGGGGTGCGGCACGGTTCTCGTCGAGCGGAAGGGCTTCCGCGTCATGGGCTCGCGCCTCCGGGTGGGGGTGGAGGACGGCCGGGGCTCCTGCCCCAAGTGCGGCCGGGCCATCCCCGGCGTGTGGGGATGAGCGTCAGCTTCTTGTAGACGGTTCATCCTCCCGGCCGTCCAATGGCCTTCAATATTATAGTAACAAGATTCATCTATACAATAAGTGCCCCATGGCCAGGCGCGTTCTTCTTGCTCTGCTTCTCGGCGTCGCCGGCGGACTGATCCTGCCCGCGCCCGGCGTTCATGGCGCGGACGCGGCCGTTGAAACCGAACCAGGGGCCGCGCCGGTCATCACGAGCGAGGCGGTCAAGTCTAAGCGCAAGTCGGGAAAGCGCAAGCCTGCGTCCCCGGCGGCAGTGGCCCCGGCGCCGGAAGAGACGGCGCCTGAAGCCGAGTCCTTCGCGGAGCCTCCTGGGTCCAAGCCCGTGAAGGCGAAGAAAGCCAGGCGCAAGCCTGCCATGCGCGCCGGCAAGAAGGCCGCGGCTAAGCCGCCCGAGCCCGCGGCTCCGGGGCCCGAGACCCCGGTGGAGAACCCTTTCGGGCCGGCCGCGACTCCGGCGATCGCGAAGAAGCCGGCCCCGGAGGAGCCTGATGAGACCGCCAGGCTCACGGCGGTCAAGGGATTCGTCGAGATCCTGTCCGCGGGCCGGAAGGATTGGCGGGAGGTGTCCGGCGGAGGAGAGGAGTTCAAGCGCGGCGACCGGCTGCAGACCTACGCGGACGCCGGAGTCACGGCGGAGTTCCACGAAGGGTCCAAGGTCGAGATGTCGCCGTTCTCCATCCTCTCCATCGAGAAGGACAAGTTCGACCATATCGCGGTCGGCCTCTTCCAGGGCAAGGTCTCGGCCAAGGTCTCGTGGCGCGCGCGGCGCAAGTTCGAGGTGCGGGCTCCGGGCGCGGCCGTGGTCGCCAAGGCGGACGAGAAGTTCTCGGTGTCGGCCACCAGCGATCGCCGCGTGAAGGTTTCGGTGGAGGCGGGAGAGGTCCTGGTGTACGCGGTCGGCGCTAAGAAGAAGCTCAAGGCCAGGGAGAGCGTCGAGGTTTCTGGCGGCCGGATGGGGCCGGTCGAGCTCTTCGGGCCCGCGTTCACGGCTCCGCCCGAGGAGGCCCCTGAGGCCGAACGGGAGGAGCCGGTTGAGACCCCGGGCGGGGGAGAGGAGGTCGGCGCGGCTCCTAAGGCGGCCGTCTCGGATGGGCCCCGCCAGCGGGCCGCACTTGCCGGGGATTTCAGGGCCGAAGCGGAGCGCGAGGTGCACCGGTCCCTGTCGCGGGACGCGCTCGAGTCCGCTTCCGTCTTCGAGGTCAGGGCCTCCCAGTACCAGGAGGGCCATGTGCTCGTGGACGCGACAGGGGGCAGGGTCCGGGTCGAGGAATACCTCACCCGTCCCGACCCGAAGTCGTTCAAGGTCATCACGCTCAACAGCCGCGAAGGCCGGCTCGATTACGGCACCCTGCAGGTCGAGGCGAACATGGTCCTGCCGACGGAGCTCGATGCGGCCGGAGACCTCTTCTACAGCCCCTCCGCGGCCAAGCCAGCCTACTGGGCGGTCAAGTATCTCTGGACGCAGTCGAACTCCGTGGACACGGTGACGAGGGTGGGCGTGGATGGCGACGCCCTGGCGGTCACCCTGGTGCCGGGGCCGGTCTACGATCCGGCCGCGGGCCGCTACGACGCGCCGGCGGTCAAGCCCGCGTACCAGACGCTTTTCGGCAACGCCTACGAGTTCGTCAACGGCGCCTCGGAGGGCATCCAGCGCGTCTATACGGATCCGACGTTCCGGCCGGCGGACAACGGGACGACCGCCGGGACCCTGGTCTCCGGGATGTTCGCCCGCCTCCAGCCCATCGAGGTCCGCGTCCGGGACGTGGCCGTGCCCGGGACGGTTCTGGCCACCTACTACGAATACTCGTTCTTGTCCCTGAACCCCGCGGACGGCTCGGGCAACGCCACGGGAAAGGCCGAGGTCGTGGGCTTCACCGCGCCGGACGCCTCCCGGAGCCGCTTCCTGGAGAGGAAGTGGTTCGTCAATTTCCGGGACACCAACGGCAACGGCATCCTCGACTTCGCGGAGGACACCGAGGCGGGCGCGGGCTGCCGGTACGGGAACTGCGCGGCGGCCAACGTGTTTCACGACAAGGTCAGCCGCCTCAACGGCACGGCGACCGTGGCCCTCCCGGGCGCGGGCTGCCAGGGCGTCGATGCCGCCTGTCTGGACAACACGGGGGACACCCACTTCTTCTCCGACGCGGACAACGACGGCGTCGTGGACGCGGGCGAGGCCGCCGTGGTGGGCGTGACCGGGGCCGCGGACGCGGCACTGCTGGCTTTCGCGGCCGCCAGCCCCAGGGCGTGGCTCGAGGAGGACCGCGTGACGCTCGACGACCGCGGGAGGGCGGCCGAGGCCCTGACCCAATCCGCGGGCGGATCCACGAAAGGCTACAACGTGGTCGCGGACCTCTACGGGAAGGGCGTCTTCGAGCGCCGGGTCTCGGGCTCGATGTTCATCGGGGGCAAGCTCGACCTGGTGCTGGTCCCGTCGCTCCACCTGGCCGCGGGACTCGTCAAGGGGGAGGCCTCCGGCGCCCGGGCCCCAGCGGCCGGCGGGGGAGGGCTCGTCTGGTGAGGCGGCCCGCCGTCGCCGCGGCGCTCCTGTGGGCCCTGTCGTCTCCGGCCGGGGCGGCGGAGTTCGTGCCGCTCCTGCGGGTCGACGTCCTGGGCGGCCGGTCCACGATGGCGGGGGCGGCGTCCAACTTCGGGGGCAACGTCTTCTGGTCCCTCACCCCCGCGGTCAGGTTCTCGGACCGGGACTCCTTCATCCCCACGATCGCGGGGCAGTACCGGCGGACCTACGAGGCGAGGGAGGTCGTGGGCGGGAGCTTCCTGACCCACCAGGCCTTGGACAACATGATCCACCTCAAGTGGGTCCATGCCTTCACCGACTCCATCCTGGCCAAGCCCTACTGCGCGTTCAAGAACGAGATGCTCAGCGAGGTCGCGGGGGAAGCGCTCGGCCAGGGACTCTTCAATCACCACAAGGTCTCCGGGGGGATCGAGTTCGAGCGCGTGGGCGAGAGGCTGCGCTCTCTCCGGAACACCATCGCCTTCTACGCCGTCCGGTTCTATAATTTCGAGTCCCTCGCGGCCCAGAGGTTCGGCTCGGAGATACGGGGCGGCCGGGCCGTCCTCGACTTCAACGCCCTCGACTACACCCTGGCATTGGACTGGCTCCCCTGGGAGGGAGGCCTGCTGACAGGCTCGGTCAACGGCTCCTACCGGGTCTTTCCTGACCAGAAGGTCATGACCGCGGCGGGGATCTTCATCGACGACACCCGCGGCGACCTGGCCTGGAGCGGGGACATGGGCCTGCAGCACCGGTGGCGCGGGTGGAGCCTGGGGAAGATATCCTTCGAGCCCTCGGCCGGAGCCCATTCCGGATTCTCCGGCTTGATCTCCAACCAGAACCACTATGATGTCGGCCGGTTGAAATTCAACCCGCGCTATTACGACTACCACGGCTTCACGGCAGGCCCGTTCGTGCGCCTGAAAGCCGGCAGGCTCGAGGCGAGCGTCTCGTACGACTTCGAGCGCAGGGAGTACCCGCGGCGCCGAGCCCAGGAGGAGAACGGGGCCTACCGGGACGGCGAGGCGGTCAACACCAATGACCACATCTGGAGCTACGGCGTGTCCCTGGTCCTGACGGAATATCTCTCCCTGAAGGTCCAGGGCTCCGAGCGCGTGAGCTCCTCCAGCACCAGGCACGAGAGGACCTACCGGTACAACTTCCAGAGCCGGCACTATTACGCGGGCTTCAGCTTCAAGCTCTGACCTCCCATCCAGGTCCAATGGCCCAGGCCCGGCTAGGCCTTTCGGCCCGTAAGTGTGCTATACTCCAGGCATGAAAAAACTTGGGTGCGTGCTGGCCGTGCTTCTTTTCGCGTGTCTGGGCCGGGTCTCGGCCCAGGAGTCCGAAGTCATCTACGGCGACGACGACCGCCTGGACATCTATCAGGTGACGAATCCGAAGCTCCTGGGCTTCGCCGATTCCACGGTCGGACTTTTCTCCGCGGGCTCGGTCCGGGTCGAGGGCCCCAAGGCCATGCTGACCACGGTCTCCTACGCCGAGGACTACAGCCTCTGCCCTGAGGAGCCTTTCTTCGACCAGCGCACGGGCGCGTTCTGCTCGGGCTCGCTCGTGGGGCCTGACCTGCTCATGACCGCCGGCCACTGCGTGAAGAGCGACTACGCCTGCAAGAGCACGAAGTTCGTCTTCGGGTTCGCCATCACGAAGAAGGGGGCCAACCCGGAGAGCGTTCCGGCCGGCGAGGTCTACGGCTGCAGCCAGCTCCTGGGCCGCGAGCAGGTGGGCACGGGCGCTGATTGGGCCCTTATCAAGCTCGACCGTCCGGTCCTCGATCACAAGCCTCTCGCGCTCAACCGGTCCGGGAAGATCGGGAACGGCACGCCCTTGTTCGTCATCGGCCATCCGGCCGGCCTGCCGACCAAGATCGCGGGCGGGGCCAAGGTCCGCGACGCGTCGCCCGACGGCTACTTCGTGGCGAACCTCGATACTTACGGCGGCAACTCCGGTTCCGCGGTCTTCAACGCCGGCACGGGGCTCGTGGAGGGCATCCTGGTCCGCGGCGAGAACGACTACGTCTGGAAGGGCTCCTGCCAGGTCTCCAACAAGTGCCCAGACGAGGGCTGCCGCGGGGAGGACGTGACCAAGGTCTCCGCCCTGTCTTCGCAGATCCCGGCCACGACCCCCGAGGCGCTCAAGGCCGTCACGGTCAACAAGGCGTTCCTGGACCTGCTGGGGAACAGCCTGACGCAGTAGCTGTTATTAAGGAAGGACCCGGGGGCCCCGCTGCCTGCAGCGGGGCCCCTTTAATTGTTACCGGAAGTGGTCCTCGACGGAATCCCTGGCCCTGCCGACTATGATATCATACGCTGTATTCCGTCCTGCGGGACGTCGAGATGTCTGTGGACTGACGAAAACGCCTGATATTTCGCCAATCGTGGCTTGTGATTCCTGCGATGCGTCGAGAGGACCTCAATGAAGAATGGAAAATCCTGGCTTAAGCTCAATGCCGTTCACTTAAGCCGGCCTCTCGACGAGAAATGGTAGAGTGTTCCCTTGAACGCCGAGAGGGGGATACCCATGGGGCTGGCATCGTCGCTTGTCTCCTTGGGCGACGGCACGCTTCCGGCGTCGTTCGAGGGGCTGAAGTCGCAGGTTGATACAGAATGGATCGAATTGGCAGCGGCGACGCACGGCGTGGCGATCTTTAGCAAACGGAAGCTGCCGGTTCAGGAGGTGGTGTGGCTCGCAATCGGGATGGGACTGTACCGAGACCTCCCGATCGAGAACGTGGTCAGGCGGCTGGACTTGGTGCTGCCTGGGGAGGACGGAGAGCCGCAGACGGTGGGG
>JACRNU010000058.1 GCA_016234805.1 Elusimicrobiota bacterium | reverse complement strand
GGCCTGCGCGCGGGAAAGGCGCACGGGCGCGCCCGACGCAAGGGCCTTGCCGGCCTCCACGAGCGGGTCCACGTTGCTCAGCCGGAAGCACACCACTCCGGGGACTTTCCTCCTCAAGTCCGCGTCGAACGCAGCCGCGTCGTCGCGGCTGCCCTCGTAGAGCACGGCTACCACATGACCCATGAGTCCGCCGTCTGTCCCGAGATTGGGCAGGGGGGCGGGAACCGCCGCCGGCGTCTCGTCCCGGCCCAGGAGCCCGTCGAGGAGCCGTCCGTAGAAGCCCTTCTCCTTGAGGGCGGGGTTCGGGACCTGGGCGATCAGTTCCACGATGCCGTCCGTGGTCTGCAGGACCACGGGCTGGATGCCGGTCGGCTTGAAGCTCAGCTCGATGGCGTGGGCCAGGAACACGGGCCGGTCCACCAGGAACACCACGGAGTTGGCCGCGGCCGCGACCTCGTCCACGAACTTCGCGGGCAGGGGCCAGCTCAGGTCCCTCAGGGGCTGGGGGTCCGAGGGCGACATGGGAAGGTCGGGCTTGAGGAGGAAGACCGCGTGGCGGTTCGCCGCCCCCGGGCCCTCGAGCAGGCGGAGGCAGTCATCCTCGGATGAGGCCTTCAGGTCGAAGACCAGGACGTTGACGCGCCTGCGGTCGAAGCCCCTCTCTATCTGGGTCCGAGCCTCGTTGAGGGTGGGAACGGCCAGGGTGTCGAACTCCTTTCCTTTATCCGAGCCCACGACCTCCTCGAGCAGGCCGCGGTCCGAGCTGACCAGCAGGAGGTTGCCCCGGGACATGTCAGAGGGACGAGGAGGACGCGATCGTCATTTCTTAGGCTTGGGATACTCTTTCGCGGGATCGAGCTTCTCGGCGTACGACGAGTCCCAGAGCTGGCGGTGGATCGCCGCGGCCTTGGAGGCCAGGGCTTCGTCCTTGACCACGACTTCCAGGTTCCGGGAGTTGTCGAGGTAGCCACCGCTCCAGTTGCTCGTGCCGAGCCACAAGGTCCCGTTGTCGAGGACCATGTACTTGGAGTGGATGACCCGGCTGAAGGGGATGTAGCCCTCGGCCGCCAGAGGAAGGGTCACTACCCTGACCTCCACGCCGGGGACGAACGAGAGGCTCTTCAAATGGTCCACCTCCGGGTGGTCCGTGTTCCAATGGGAGACCATGAGCTTGACCGCCACCCCGCGGGATGCCGCGGCCCGGAGCGCGTTGTCGAGGACGGGGTAGAACTTTTTCTGCCTGGTCAGAGGCGCGTAGTCCAGGAGTTGGATGAGGAGCTCCTTCCGGCTGGTCTCGATGAGCCGGACGAGCTCGGACTCCGAATCCCCCACCCCTGAGGGATTGAAAGCCCACGGGCTGGCCACGAGATAGGCGCGCTTCTTATAAGCGGCGACAGGCTTGATCTTATTGGCCGGCTTGACAGGCTTTCCCCCCGCGACCCTGGCCTGGTTGGCCCAGTCGAGCTCGAAGATCTTCTCCATCTCTCCGACGATCCTGCCCTTGCTGATCTTCAGCCCCATCTCGTGGATGTGCTTGAGCGAGCGCCAATCGAAGTTCTGGCTGCCAACATAGCCGTCCTTGCCGTCCACCACGAAGTACTTGGCGTGCACGATGCCGTCTTTCTTGATGGCCCCGAAATCGATGACCCGGAGTTCCAGGTTCGGAATGGCTTTGAGCCGCTCGAAGCCCTCGGCCGAGTTCTTGGCAAAGATCTTCTCCGCCAGGAAGCGGATCTTGACCCCCCTCTTGCCCGCGGCCGAAAGCTCCGCCAGCACCGGCTCCAGGGGTTCGCCTGCCTTGGGAGTGATGTAGAACTGGCAGATGTCCACGCGCTTCTTCGCCCCAGCGATCATCTCCTTCCAGACTTCCGCGGCCTGCCGCAGGTCAGGCTGGTCGAGGGTCGTCTCCACGGGCAAGGTATAGACCAGCTCGAAGCCCGAGGAACAGGGTCTTCCGGATGCTCGTTTTCATGTCACCCCCATAATAATATGGGTATGATAACAAAAGCGCCCGTCAAACCGTCAGCACGAGCTTGCCGACCGTGGTCCCTGACTCCAGGGCCTGGTGCGCCTCGACCACGCTCTCCAGCGGGTATTCGGCCACAGGGACTTTCCTCAAGCGGCCTTCCTTGATCCAGCCGAGCATCTCTCCCATGGCGGAGCGGGCGAGATCCCGCTGGCTGAAAAGGCGGACCACGTTGAACCCGACGACCCCGCGGTTGGAGCTCGTCAGGTCCAGGGGGCTGAAACGGGGGAGCTTCAGCCACTCCCAGGCCAGGCCGAGCAGGTTCGGGTCCCGACCCCTGGGGAACATCTCGGAGAAGCCGAAGACCACGAGCCTGCCCCCCGGAGCAAGCCGACGGTAGCCCGCCTTGAGCGTGGCCGGTCCGCCGGAGTCGAAGATGGCGTCGAAGCCTTTCGGAGCCAGGCTCTCGGCCATCGCCCATAGGTCCTGGCTCGAACGGTCGATGACAGCCTCGGCTCCGAGGTCCCGGCACAAGCCGGCTTTGCGTCCCGAGCCCACCACGGCGCAAGCCCTGCAGCCCGCGATCCTCGAGAGCTGGAGCAGGGCCGTGCCCACGCCGCCCGCGGCTGAGTGGATGAGGAGAATCTCGCCTTTCCCAACGCGCCCGGCCTTGAAGAGCCCGTAGTAGGCGGTCAGGAACACAGCGGGGAATCCCGCGCATTCGGAAAAAGTCCAGCCTTCCGGGCACGGCCAGACCTGCCAGGGCTCGACGACGATCCGGCTGGCGTACGCGCCGAAGCGCGTGATGCCGAAGACCTCCTGCCCGGGCCCGGGCTCGGTCACTCCCGGGCCGCAGGCTTCCACCATGCCCGCGAACTCGAAGCCAGGGGTTATGGGGTAGAGGTCCTTGGCAGCCTCATAGTAGCCCATGCGCACGACGCAGTCAGCGTAGTTGACCCCTGCTGCCCGCACCCGGATGCTGATCTGCCCCGGTCCAGGCACGGGGTCGGGCTCCGAGACGACCTCCAGGACGCGATGGCTCCCGGGCCTGCGGATGAGGACGCGTTTCACCTGCTTTCGCGGCCCTTCAAGGATGGTCCGATGGCTCTTTCGAGGAAAGGCGGCACCGCGAAGGCCGCGGCGTGCATGTCCGAGGAGTACCAGCGCAGGCCTTTGAGCCCCTTGGCCCGGACCGGCTTGAGGTCCCGGACCGGATGCAGGCCCTTGGAAGCGAAGGTGAAGGCCCAGAGGCCTCCAGGGTAGGTCATGTTCGTGAAAAGGCAGGGCCGAGCCACCTTGAAAATGGGCCGCAGGATGGCCATGAGGTTCCTGATGGTGTTGATCTCGTAGAAGGGGGAGCCTGCCTGGCTGACCACGATGCCGTCAGGCGTCAGCACTTTCCTGACGTCCTTGTAGAAAGAGGGGCCGAAGAGGGCGGCCGCCGGGCCAAAAGGCTCGGTCGAATCCACGATGACCACGTCGAAGCGCTCGGAGGTCTCCCTCACGAACCTCACCCCGTCCTCGATGAGGACCCGGCAGCGATTGTCGCTCAGGGCGCGGCCGGTCCCGGGCAGGAACCTCCGGGAGGCCCGCACCACCATGCCGTCGATTTCCACGAGCGCGCAGGACTCCACGGACCGGTGCTTGAGGACCTCGCGGACCGAGCCCCCGTCCCCGCCGCCGATGACCAGGACGCGCCGCGGTCTCGGGTGGACGCACAGGGGCACATGGGCGATGGTCTCGTGGTAGATGAACTCGTCGCGGTCCGAGACCATGGTCATGCCGTCGATGAGCAGGAGCCTGCCGTGCCCAGCGGTCTCCACCACCTCGACCTTCTGGAAGGGACTGCGGCCCCTGAAAAGGCGTCGGCGCACACGGAACCCGGTGCGCAGGACCCCCTTGTAGACCTCGTCGACCCACTTCGCCCCGGTCATAAAGAGATGGGGAAGGCCGCGGTCGCGCCGTGCACGGGCCGGAAGTGATGGTCGAAGCTCACGCGGTAGCCGGCGGTCAGGTCCTGGCGCACCACGCGCTTGATGGGATAGGGCACCTTGATGTCGCGCCGGGCGCCGGCGGGCTGGAACAGGACCACGTCGCAGGAGCGAGGCTTGAAGACAGCCAGCACGCGCTTGACGAGCCGGTTGGCGTCCGCTTCGACCTGGTTGGTCTCGAAGCTGACATAAGAGCCGATCTTTTGGGGCGTCACGTGGATGGTGTAGTACTTGAGCCCCTTGATGGCGTTGAGGGAATACCCCATGGGCTCGAAGAGGTGGTCGTCCACCTCGAACCCGGGCATGAGGGACCATACCCCCGACTCTTCCTTGATATAGCGCTTCCGGCGGTGGGGGCCGGACATGAAGACCCGGGCCGCCTGGTTGTCGATGCCGTGCATGAGTATCTCGAGGGTCAGGTCCTCAGGGTCGGGGCGGTGGAACCTGTCGAGGTGGAACAGGAAGATGTGATGGTCGTCCCCGTCTCCGAACCGGAAGGACTTCCCAGGCATGCTCTTGGAGAGCCTTTCGAGGTCGTCGAAGAAATTGGTGGGCTGATACTCCTGGAACATGGCGTTCTTGCGCTCGTAGATGAGGTACTGGAAGTTCTCTTTTCCCAGGTCCGAGCACAGCTGGAGGATGGCGGCCACCAGGTCCGTGCTGCCGCAGGTGATCATGGTGAGCCACGAGTCCGTCACGAACAGGCTCGACTCGGAGAGCAGGTACGCGTCCATGCGGTCCCCTGACATGCCGGAGAGTATCTTGGCGCGCGCCTTGCCCACGATTCCCTCCCAATACTTCCGCCCTCTGGCGCGCAGCAACGGCTGTCCCGGTTTTAGCGCGATCTCGACCTTCTTCTCAGGGCCTTCGAAGAACATGGCTTCCCTAGAACGGCATCAGGCGCCTGACGGTCCCCTCCGCGACCAAGAATGCCGTGTCCGGGCCCTTCTCGACCGTCTCGTAGGCCTCAAGCCCATGGAGCGATTGGGCGAGGTAGGGGAAATAAGCCGCGGCATCGGACTCGGACGCCCGGATCAGGATGTACTGGTGGAACAAGAGCCGGCCGCGCTTGCTTGCGACCTTGTCCCAATGACGCCGGATCCGCGGGATGAACGAAGGAGCACGGGCATCATCGTCCGCGGACCTGCTCTGGATCGCCAGGCGGTTGAAGAAGGGGCTGGTGAACGAGCCGTCCTCCCGACGCGCGGCGAGCCCCGCTGCAGCGAGATCCGCGAGCGCGGCCGCGGCGGAAGCCGCGGGCAGCCCCACGGCCGCTGAAAGGCGCGCCGGGGTCCATGGGCCCGGATCGCTGGCCACAGCCTGGAAAGCCCAGTAGCGAGCCGCGTCGCTC
>JACRNU010000044.1 GCA_016234805.1 Elusimicrobiota bacterium | reverse complement strand
GCCAAGCAGAAGGCTCAAATCCATAAGACGGGCGGGGTCCATTCGCTCAGGCACGCCTTCGCCACCCACCTCCTGGAGGCCGGCGTGGACGTGCGCACCATCCAGGTCCTGCTGGGGCATCGCTCCATCCTCACCTCCATGCGCTACCTCCAGGTCACGCGCAAGAAGGTGGAATCGACCATGAGCCCCCTGGACCTGCTGGCGATTCCGGCGCAGTCACAGTAAGCGCCCAGCCATGCCGTGGCACCGCCCCGTCGGGGCGGCTCGTATGAAAGCTTGGGTAGTACAGGTCGATGTTAGAAATTGGCTGAGGGCCGAATCCGCTGCAATCTGAGTTTTTTCATGGAACTTTTTCGCGTCTCGCTCGTATATAGATTGGACCTTATCGGTCCGGAGGAGACATGGAACTCTACTTCAACGAGACGCTCATCGGGCTTTGTCCGGAGGAGGACGATCTTTGGGCCGCGTTCGAGGAATTGCGCGAGGAGGTCCTCGGCTATCTTCTCCTGCGCAGGGGGCCGGGCTCGGCCATGAGCGTGCTGAAGGCTCCGGGCATCGGCTTCTGCGTGACCGCGGAACAGGGGGAGGGGCTTTTCGGGATCATCTTTCCCGAGGAGCAGGCTGACGCCGCCATCGAGGCTCTGGTCGAATTCCTGCGCGGCAGTCTTCCGCGGATCTTCGATCCCGGCTTCCAAGAGGACGACTGTCCGCTCTGCTCTGCCATGGCAGGACAAGCGGTCAGTGCCGGAAGTGCCGCATGCCGGTAAAGACCATGGCCATG
Organism: Elusimicrobiota bacterium; assembly: GCA_016234805.1. GTDB lineage: Bacteria > Elusimicrobiota > Elusimicrobia > UBA1565 > UBA9628 > JACQWX01. Next base: position 56,330 of record JACRNU010000044.1, on the reverse strand, counting down.
CCATTCTCATCAGCGGCAGCGATGACCTCGGCGTCCTTGACCGAGCCGCCGGGCTGGATGACCGCGGTGGCGCCAAGTCTGGCGGCTTCGTCCACGCCGTCGCGGAAGGGGAAGAACCCGTCCGAGGCCAGGACCAGGACCGCGGGCTTGGGGTTGTTCTTGAGGTAGGCCGCGTACTTCATGCCGGCGGTCTTGACGCTGTCCACGCGCGAGGTCAGGCCTCCGCCGATGCCCACCGTGGCGTCCGCGGAGGTCAGGACCACGGCGTTGGACTTGACGTGCTTGCACGCCATCCAGGCGAAGCGGAGGGCTTCCTCCTCTTCCTTGGTCGGGGCGCGCTTGGTGATGGTCTTGAGGCCCCCTCCGAAGGTCATGTGGTCTGGCTCGGGGAGCGCAGGACAGGGGCATGCGAGGGCGGGTCCTGCCGCAGGATGAGCCGGAGGTTGGCTTTCTTGCGCAGGAGCTCAAGGGCCTCGTCGTCGAAGCCGGGCGCGATGATGACCTCGAGGAAGCGGCTTGAGAGCGCCGCGGCCGCCTCGGCGGGCATGGGGCGGTTCAAGGCCAGGATGCCGCCGAAGGATGAAAGCGGGTCGCACGCCCAGGCCTTGGCCAGGGCTTGGGCCGGGGTCTTGCTCATGGCCGCGCCGCAGGGGCTCAGGTGCTTGACCACCACCGCGGCGGGCTCCTGGAACTCGGAGACCGCCTCCCAGGCGGCTGACGCGTCGAGCAGGTTGTTGTAGGAGAGCTCCTTGCCGTGAAGCTGGCGCCACTTGAGCCCGGCCTCCCGGCTGTAGAGCGCGGCCTTCTGGTGCGGGTTCTCGCCGTAGCGCAGGTCCTGCGCCTTGGTCAGGGTCAGGGTCAGGGTCTCGGGGAAAAGTTCGGCCGGCCGGGCTTGCGACAGGGATGTGCCCGAGGCCGGAGACGCTCCTGAAGCCGGGGACGCTCCTGAGGCCGGGGATGCGCCTGAAGCCGAGGCTGCCACGGGCTCAAGCGTCCGTTGCCAGGCCTTGGCGATCATGGCGTCGTAGTCCGCGGTATGCTGGTATGCGGTGAGGGCGAGCCTGCGCCGCGTGTCCGAGCTCAATTGCCCCTGGCTGGACTCCATCTCGCGGACCACTTCGGAGTAGTCCGCCGGGGAGACGAGCACGGCCACGTGCTCGAAGTTCTTGGCCGCGGCCCGGATGAGGGCCACGCCGCCGATGTCGATCTGCTCGATCGCTTCGAGGGACCACGGGGACGGGAGCCCTGCCACGGTCTGGGCGAAGGGGTAGAGGTTGACCGCCACGAGGTCGATGGGCTCGATGCCCATGAGTTCCGCTTCCCGGGCCTGGGCGGGGTCCTGGCGGCGGAAGAGGATGCCGCCGTGGATGCTGGGGTGCAGGGTCTTGACCCGTCCGGAAAGGATCTCGGGGAAGCCCGTGAGGTTGTCGATGGGCCTGGTCTGGATGCCGGCTTCATGGAGGATTTTGGCCGTGCCGGAGGTGGAGACGATCTCCACGCCCATGTCCTCGAGGGCCTTGGCGAACTCCACCAGGCCGCGCTTGTCCGAGAGCGAGAGCAGGGCCCGGCGGACGCGGGTCGAGCGCTCCGGGGGGGAGGGCAGGACCTTGACACCCGTGTCGTCGGCCTGCAGGCGGTTGGCGCAGAACAGGGCCACGGCCTTGGGATAGAGCCAGTGCTCCTGGGACCGGATGCGGGCGGATAGGGTCTCCGGCGTGTCCGAGGCCAGGACGTGCACCGTGGCCTGGTTGATGATCCAGCCGTGGTCGTACTGCTCGTCCACGAAATGGACGGTGCAGCCGCTGACCCTGGCGCCCGCGGCCAGGGCCGCCTCGTGCACGCGGCGGCCGTACATGCCCTTGCCGCCGAACGCGGGCAGGAGCGCGGGGTGGATGTTGAGGATGCGCCAGCGGTATTCCTTGAGGAGGGGCTCCTTGAGCTGGTGGATGAACCCGGCGAGGCAGATGAGGTCTACTTCGCGGCTCTTGCACTCGGCCGCCAGGCGCGCGCTGTATTCCTCGGGGCCGGCGAAGTCCTTGGGCCCGGCCGTGAGCGTCTCGATGCCGGCGCGCTTGGCCCGGCTGAGAGCCCCGGCCTCGGGGCTGCTCGACACCACGAGCACGATCTTCCCGTGGATGCGGTGGGCCCGGACCGCGTCGATGAGGGCCTGGAGGTTCGTTCCCTCGCCCGAGGCGAAGACCGCTATGTTTGTCACTTTCCTCCCATGTCACTTGCCTCCCCCACGGGGAGGCAAGTAGTTGTGGGGGCTGATTTCGTTCTCATTCAATCCTTACCTCTTTTCTCCCCGCCGTGATCTCCCCGATCAGCCTCGCTTCCGGCAGAATCCTCCGCGTCGTCTCGAGCGCGTTGGGCCGGATCACGATGATCATGCCGATGCCCATGTTGAAGGTGCGCCACATCTCCGCTTCCGGGACCCCGCCCGCCTTCTGGATGTCGCGCATGATCCGGGGGACCTCCCAGGCGTGGGACTGGAGCACGGCCTTGGTCTTGGCCGGCAGGATCCTGGGGAGGTTCTCCACGATCCCTCCGCCGGTGATGTGCGCCATCCCGAGGATGATCTGCCCCTCGGCCTCCAGCCCCTGCTGGAGCTTGGAGATCTGGGAGACGTAGATCCGCGTGGGCGCGATCAACTCGCGCCCCCTCTTGCGCAGCGCCGCGTCCGAGAACACCTTGCGCACCAGCGAGAAGCCGTTGGAGTGGAGCCCCGAGGAGGGCAGGCCGAGGAGCAGGTCGCCGGGGAAGATCTTGGACCCGTCCACGGCCTTGGAGCGCTCCACGATCCCGACCGAGAAGCCCGCGAGGTCGTACTCGCCCTTGGCGTAGAACCCGGGCATCTCCGCGGTCTCGCCGCCGAGCAGGGCGGACCGGCCCTGCCTGCAGCCTTCGATGATGCCGTCCATGATCCTCTTGGAGCGCCGCAGGTCGAGCTTGCCCGTGGCGTAGTAGTCGAGGAAGAGCAGGGGCTTGGCGCCGCAGGTGATGAGGTCGTTGACGCACATGGCGACCAGGTCGATGCCCACGGTCTTGTGGCGGTCGAGGAGGAAGGCGATCTTGAGCTTGGTGCCGACCCCGTCGGTGCACGCCACCAGCGAATAGGCGCCGCGGCCGTCGAGGTCGAGGGGGAAGATCCCGGCGAAGCCTCCGATGCCCTTGGCGCGGCCGGCGATGTAGTCGACCAGGCGGTCGGCCAGTCCCGTGTTCACCCCGGCCTGCAGGTAGGTCAAATTCCTCCGGGCGCAAGCCCGGCGGAGGGTTTTGCGTTCGCTCATCAAGCCTTTCCCTTTTTTGCCGTATCCGCCATCTTGCGGAACTCCCGGCTGCCCGGCTTGACCAGGGGAAGCCCCTTGCGGCACAAGGGGCAGTCTTCCGGCTTGTGGACCACCAGCGGCAAGCGCAGGAGCGTCTTGAGCGGCACCCCGAAGTCCGGGTCTTCGACGCTGCGCACGGCCACGGAGAGCACGGCCAGGGGCTTGGCGCCCCAAGACTTGGCCAGGGTGACGAGCTCCTTGACGGAGCGGCCCGTGGTGATGACGTCTTCGACCACCACGACCTTCTCCCCGGGCAGGAGGCGGAAGCCCCGGCGCAGGGTGAGCGCGCCTTCGACGCGCTCGGCGAAGAAGGCCTTCCTGGCCTTCAGGGCCCTGGCGACCTCTTGGCCGATGACGATGCCGCCCACCGCCGGGGAGACCACCGCGTCGGGGATCTCCTCCTGGAGGGCCGCCAGGGACTTGCCCATGTCCGAGGCGAGCTTGGGATCAGCGAGGAGCAGGGCGCACTGGAGGTACTTGTCGCTGTGGAGCCCGGAGGAGAGCAGGAAATGCCCCTCGAGGAGCGCTCCAGCCTCGATCAGATGGCGCTGGACGTCGGGTTTCCGGGAGCGTCCGGGGACGGCCCGGGCCTTGGCGGTCCCAGGGGTCTTGGCCGGTTGTGCGGTCGTGGGGCGGGTGGTCATGTTGCCTCCAGCGCGCTGGGTGAAGCGTCCAGCATCTCGCGCAGAATATCGTGCGCCGCCTTCAGGGGGTCGGGCGCCATGGTGATGGGCCGGCCGATGACGATGTGGCCGATGCCGAGCCTCGCGGCGTCGCCCGGGGTCATGGTCCGGCGCTGGTCGTTCCTCTTGACCCCGGCGGGCCGGATGCCGGGGACGACGAAGCGCATGTCGAGGTGCGGGAAGCTCCTGCGCAGGAGCTCCACTTCCTGTCCGGAACAGATGATGCCTTCGATGCCGTGCACCCAGCCCATCTTGGCCAGCTTCTTGACCATGGAGGGCACCTTGGCCGTGCTGTTGAAGACCTTGATGTCCTTGTCCTGCAGGCTGGTCAGCACGGTCACGCCCCAGAGCTTCGGCCGGGGCTGGACCGACACCGCGGCTTCGATCATGCCGGCGCCGCCCCACAGGTGCAGGGACACGGACTCGACGCCGAGGCGCTGGGCCTCGTGCACGGCGTGCGCCACGGTCTGCGGGATGTCGAGGAACTTGAGGTCGAGGAAGACCTTGCCGCCGTAGTGGTGCACGAGGTCCACGGCGCGCTTGCCGTGCGCGGTGAAGAGGCGCAAGCCCACCTTGTAGTGGGTGATCGTCCCCTTGAGGCGCTTGAGCAGTTCCTCTTCCCGGAGGATCGTGTCCACGTCCAAAGCGAGGATGAGTGTCACTTTCCTCCCCTACGGGGAGGAAAGTAGTTGTGGGGGCTGATGCCGTTTCTCATTGAGAACTTCCTTTTCCCACCGCCTCCCGTACAGTCTTGTATCCATCCCTCTTCAAACACTCCGCCAATTCCGCCTGGATCCGGCGGACGGAGGTCGGCCCGCGGTAGACGAGGCCCGTGTAAACCTGCACGAGGCTCGCCCCAGCCCTGATTTTCGCATATGCGTCGGCTCCTGTGAAGATGCCTCCGACCCCGATGATGGGCAGGCGCCCCTGGGTCAGCTCGAAGACCCTGGCCACGAGCCGGGTCGAGCGGACCGCCAGGGGGCTCCCGCTCAGGCCGCCCTGCGTGCCGGCGAAGGAGTCCGGCACGCCGTCGCGCGAGAGGGTCGTGTTCGAGACGATCATCCCCGAGGCCGCGCTCGCGATGAGCGGAGCGAGGTCCTGAAGGTGGCTGTCCTCCATGTCCGGGGAGATCTTCACCAGGAGGGGCTTGTTGGTCCGGTTCGCGTCCCCGAGCGCCCGGAGGATCCTCTCCAATTGGAGCTTGTCCTGGAGCGCGCGCAGTCCAGGCGTGTTCGGGGAGCTCACGTTGACCGCAAAATAATCCCCGAAGGGCTCGAGGAGGCGGAAGGTCTCGGCGTATTCCTGGGGAGCCCTTTCGTGCGGGCAGTCCTTGTTCAGGCCGAGGTTGATGCCCACGGGCAGGGGAAGCTTGCCCAGGGCCTTGAGCCTGGAGCGGGCCTCGGCCGCCCCGTCGCCATTGAACCCCATGCGGTTGATGATGGCCCGGGCTTCCACGACCCGGAACAGGCGCGGCTTGGGGTTGCCGGGCTGGGGCCGCAGGGTGATGGACCCCAGTTCCAGGAATCCGAAGCCCAGGGAGGGCAGGATGCCGGCCAGCCTGCAGTCCTTGTCGTACCCGGCGGCCAATCCCACGGGGTTGGGGAATCTCAGGCCGAGGACCTCGGTCTCAAGTCCCGGGGTTCCGGACCCCGCTGTCCAAGAGACCAGGCGGGGTCCCAGGGGAGCGCTCTGCAGGAAAGAGAGCAGTCTTACTACCGCGTCGTGCGCCGTTTCCGGGTCGCTCCTGAAGAGCGCCGGCCGCACCAGGGATTCATAGAGCATGCACGACCTTCCCGCTTACGATCGTGGCCCAGGCCCGGCCTTTCAGCCGCATGCCCACGAACGGCGTGTTGGAGGACTTGGAGGCGAAGGGAGGCCGGACCGTCCACGCGGCCTTGGGGTCGATGACCGTGACGTCCGCGTCCATGCCCTTGCCGAGGCTCCCCTTGGACTTGAGGCCCAGGATGCGGGCCGGAGCAGCGGTCATCCGGTCCACGAGGGCCGAGGGCGAGAGCGTCCGGCCCAGAAGTTCGGTCATGGCCAGGCCGAGGGAAGTCTCGAGGCCGATGATTCCGAAGGGGGCCTTTTCGAAGCCGAGGGCCTTCCTCTCACGGGTGTGGGGGGCGTGGTCCGAGGCCACGGCATCGATGGCGCCGTCCGCGAGTCCCGCCTTGACCGCGTCGCGGTCCCGCGGGGAGCGCAGGGGGGGGTTCATCTTGTAATCCGGGTCAAGGCCCGGGATGTCCTTGTCGCAAAGGGTCCAATGGTGCGGGGCTGCTTCACCCGTCACCCGGGACCCCCGCTCCTTGGCGCGGCGCAGGGCATGGACCGTGGCCGCTGCGCTGGCATGGGCGATATGGAGCAGGCCCCCGGCCTCGTCGGCCAGGGAGATGTCCCTCTCGGCCATGACGGTCTCGCAGGCGGTTGGGATGCCGCGGAGCCCCTTGCGGGCCGCGACCGAGCCGGCGTTCATGACGCCGTTGCCCATGAGTTCCGGATCCTCGCAGTGGGCGATGACCGGGACTCCGAGGTCCCGGGACAGGAGCAGGGCCTGCCTCATGAGGCGGGCGTCTCCGACCGGCCTGCCGTCGTCCGAGAAGGCCGCGGCTCCGGCCTTGCGCATGGCGGCCAGGCGGCCGAGCCTCTTGCCCTGCTGGCCAAGGGTGACGGCTCCAGCGAAGAGCACGTTGACCGCGGCGGACGCGGCCCGGGCCCGGAGGTCGTCCAGGAGCCCGGCATTGTCCGTGGGGGGGCGGGTGTTGGGCATGGCCAGCACCGTGGTGAACCCGCCGCGGGCCGCGGCCAGGGCCCCTGTGGCGATGGTCTCCGAGTCCTCGCCTCCGGGCTCGCGCAGGTGCACGTGCATGTCGATGAGGCCCGGGACCACCCATTTGCCCCGGCAGTCCATGGAGGGGAGGCCTTTGAAGGCCGATCTCTTCGACAGGCCGCGGCCGAGGGCCGCGACCTTCCCGCCCTGGAGGAAGACGTCCAGGACGGCCGAGACCTTCCTGGCCGGGTCGATCAAGAGACCGTCGCGGATGAGCAGGGCCAAGGTTAGGGCTTTTCGATCCTGCGGAGCTCGGATTCGACCGCTTTGCGGGTGCCCTCGGAGGGGTTGAGGGTGAGCGCCTTGCGGAAGAACTTGGCGGCGTAGGCCTTGTTGCGCTCCTTGACCAGGCACAGGCCCATGCCGGCGTAGACGTCGGCCACGGTCTCGTTCTGTTCTCCGATGTCCTTGGAGAGCTTGATGGCCCGGGTGTAGGACTCCTTGGCCGCGGTGATGTTGTTCTCGGTGAGGTACACGCTCCCGAGGCGCTCGTGATAGCGGAGCATCCTGGGGTCATTGGGGTCGAGCCTGCGGGCCGCTTCCTGGAGTTCGAGGATCGCCTCGGCGCCGTTCTCCTCAGCGAGGAGCTTGTCGGCCTTCCGGAAGTGGGCCTCGATGCTGTCCGTGACCTGCTTCGGAGTGTCAGCCGTATTATCCTCTTCAGCGGCCTCGGGAGGGGGCGCTACGTATTCTTCGTCCAAGGGAGGCGTGGCGCAGGATGAGAGGCACCAGGGAGACAGCAGGGCGGTCAAGAGGGCGGGGAAAGCGATTCCCGGGATCCGGCGGAGATTCCTGGTCATGGGCCCTTTCGTTTGCATCGTACCAAATTTGCCATGGCGTCAGACACCAGCAGGGGTAATTGCTATAATGAATCAATGTCACCATTCTATAAGAAGCGCAGGAACACCGGCCCGAGCAAGAACGATCTGAAAGTCCAACGCGGAGCTGAGGTCGAGCGGCGGGCCCGCTCAGGCGACACCGTGGGACGCCGGTTCCCCACGGTCCAGCGTCTTTCCATCCGCCTCGAGATCATGGGGCCGCAAGGCCAGCTCTTCTCCGATGAGACCCGGGTCTTGAACCCTGTGGATCGATGCAACTTCGAAGTGGCCTGTCCTGGCCGCTGCGGAGGGGGGAAGTTCAACCTTGAAGCCAAGGTGGATTCGGTCGTCGGCTCGCGTGAGATCGCCAGCGAATCCTCTGGAGTCTGCCAGAACCCCATCTACGCCGGGTCCTCCGAGGTCTGCGGCTGTCGTCTTTCCTGCAAGATCGAGGCTGCCTACAAGCCGGAGCAGGCCGAGGCTGACCGGCCGGTCTGAGCCTGTTTCGGATTCCTCCAGCCACGGGATTCCATGTCCTAGATAGGGCGTTTAATTGCTATAATATCCCTGAAGAGCGGTGCAAGCTCTTCGCCACAAGTCGCATCGTGAGCACATCGTAAGGTTAGAGGTTAATACAAGAATAATGGCTACGGGCAAAGTGAAGTGGTTCAACGACCAGAAGGGCTTCGGCTTCATCACGCCGGATGACGGTTCCAAAGATCTTTTCGTCCATCACTCGGCGATCTTGGGTGACGGGTTCAAGACTTTGGCCGAGAATCAGGCCGTCGAGTTCGAGACCCAGGAGTCCGACAAGGGTCCTCGCGCGACGAACGTCAGGAAGATCTGACGATTCGTTAAGCCTGTCCCCGCCCGCATCGCCCCAAGCGGTGCGGGCGGTTCCTTTTTATGAGACTCTCCGGGATTATACGACGCGCCAGGGCTTGTCGTCCAGCGGGCCGGCGGCCGCCCGGTCGAGGACGCGGCCGACCTCGGAGAGGAGGGTCGCGGGTTCGAAGGGCTTGGTGATGTAGGCCGACGCGCCGAGGTCGAGGGACTGGCGGGCGAGTCCGATGTCCTGCTCTGCCGTGAGCATGAGCACCGGGACGGCCTGCCGGGCCTTGCGGAGCGCGGCGAGGACCTCGATGCCGCTCAAGTCCGGCATGGTCATGTCGAGCAGGACCAGGTCCGGCCTCTTGGAGCCCACGAGGTCCAGGGCGTCCTTGCCGTTCGCCGCTTCCACGACCTCGTAGAGGCTCCTCAGGATGGCGACCAGCGTCTTGCGCAGGTACGCGTCGTCATCCACCACCAGGACGGTCTTGGCCATGCCTGGATATTATGCCAAATGAGCCCGCCTGGTTCTACGGCTTGAGCGTGTAGGGGACTTCGACCGATCTGGCGGGCAGCCGGCAGAGGGATGCCGCGTCGAACATGAACCCGCGTACCGAGACAGGCGCCTGCTCACGGAGCCTTCCTTCCGCGTCCGTGCCCACGTAGATCGCGGCTCCGGCGTAGTTGAGCTCGCCGCACCGCTGCTCGGGCTTCTTGCCCGTGAAGAGGTCTCCCACGATGGACCAGCCGGACTGCTCGCGGGCCCCGCCCGAGATGTGGAGCCGGCCAGAGACGGGCGCGCCCTCCAGGAGCATGACCGAGCCGTAGGTGAAGGGATGGTAATAAGGATAGGCCACTTCGACGCCCACGGTGTCCACGCAGAATTCCTTGGCCAGGCCCAGGGCGTCGGCATCGGCGTTCAGCGCCCGGGTCCAGCACTTGTCGACCTTCATCAGGGTGGTGCGCGGAGGGTACTGCTGGTCGAAGCTTCCCGAGGTCCAGGTCTTGAACCCGGTGATGCCCTCCTGGATGGTGTTCCAGGCCTGCGCAACCAGGGACTCGAAGCCCGAGGCCCGGGTGTCGGCCGCGTCAGCCGCGCCCACGCAAGCCAACAGGATGGCAGCCGCTGCGATGGATCTGATCATCCGCATTCGTTTCCCCCTTGGTGCCTGACTTTCCTAGTTCTTCAGCCTGAAGCCGTTGGCCGTGCGCCAATCGCGTTCCGCCATGTGGAATTCGAGGAAGCGCTTGTTGTCCTCTTCAAGCCCAGACAGCAGCTTCTCGAGCATGGAGCGGGTCGCGTCCCCGGGCTTGCGGGCCGCGATCTCGGAGGCCACGCGGTCCTGCATGACCGGGATGATCTCCATGCCCGTCTTCTCGCCGATCTTGTGGAGCGCCATCTCTGAGCCGGGGCCGTCGAGCCAGATCTTGAAGGACCCGGCGAGTTCGGCGTCCTTGAAGTGGTTGATGGTCTCGATCTCGGGCAGGGACCTCGAAGAGCCGCCGAGCTCGAGCCACACTCGCACCGTCATGCTCAGCTTCATGTATTCCTTCTCCGCGCTGTCCACCATGGCGTCGAGCATGAGCTTGGAGGCTTCGCGGGTGATGTAGGGGGCGAGGATGCGCGGGTAGAGGGGAAGGCCTTCTTTTAAGAAGATGACGGGCTTGGCCTTGCCCTTGACCTCGAGGCTCGAGGCCGCGTCCTGCTTGCGGAACTCGATGCGGACCCCGGCCTGTTGGAGGTATTCGACGATCGCGGGCCCGACGCCCACGCCGTCGTTCATGGCCACGAGCGTACTCTCGACGGCTCCGGCCTGCGGAGGGGGCGCGCTCTGCCTGAGCTGGAACTTGGGGATCTCGAGCCTGGCCGGAAAGTCGAGCCTCAGAAACTCCTGGGATGAGGCGAATGGCGCGGCGCATAGGACGGCCGCGAGGGTTGCGACGAGGGTCTTCATTGGGATTCCTCCATGCGGGCTGGTGAGGGGGGCTTGATCACGGCCTACATTGTATCAACCGCCCCCTGGAGCCGGGATGGGACCTTCGTCCTAATAGCGATTAGGAAAAGGACCCACCCTTTCTGGGCCGCCAGAGTTGATGTCCGGCGCGGGCATTTGCCAGAATCTCCGAATGATAAAGAGAATCTTCGTCTTGGTCGTGTCCCTCGTCGCCGCGGCTTCAACGGCTCAGGCCGGCGTGTACAGCGAGTTCGAGCAGCGCATCCGGGAGAACGTCATCAAGCCTTTCGCGCTGGATATCGGCGGCTTGGTGGGGGCGACCGGATTCGCGCCCGTGCGGCCTCTAGGGACCCTGCATCCTTCGGTCAAGATCGTGGCCGCGGTCCAGAACAAGCCCGACAAGGACAACTTGGTCCTGCGCGACTCGGGGATCACCACCTTCGGCATTCCCATGGCCGAGGCAGCCATCGGCTTGCCGTTCAATCTCGATCTGGTGGCCCATGGCTTCAAGGTCCAGAACCTCTCCATCCTTGGCGGCGGGGTGCGCTGGTGCGCGTTCAAGTCCGGTCTGACGACTAAGTTCATCCCCTCCATCGGTGTCTCGGCTTTCGGCGACAGGATCGACTTCTCGGCCTTCGAGGCTTCCCATCTGGGATTGAACGCCATGGCGACCTGGGACCTTCCCTTCGTGGCTCCCTACATTGGCGTCGGCTACGATGCCACCAACCTCAAGGTTCAGAGCGCGACCACGACCTCGGGCAGCACGATCATCCCCAACACCGCTGTCCAGGGGCTCAGCGAGACCGCGACCGGCTCGCGCTTCATCGCGGGAGCGGAGCTCAAGCTCGTGTTCTTCACGCTCAACGGCGGGGCCATGCTGCTCCATGGCAACCAGGGCTACTTCGTGAGCACCGGGCTGCAGTTCTAGTATCTGATTCCCACGGACTTGGCCTGCTCGCGCAGGGTCTCGGTCACCTTGACGTCGAACCCGTCCTTGGAGGCCGGGGTCTTGGCGGCCTTGTCCGCGATGAACTTCTCGCGCTTCTTGGCCAGGTCCGCGAGCCGGCGCTTGAGAGCGGTCCGTTCCTCGGAGACCTTGGCGAGAAGGGCCTTTTGCTCCGCCGGGGACTTCCCCTTCAAGGAATCGGGGAGCTCGCTCTCTTTGACATCGCTGAGGCTGACTGAGCCTCCTTCCACGGCCGCCAGGAGGTCCTTTTCCGCGGCGAACCCGGCCTTGCTCTTATACTCCGCCCGGGCCGCCATGGCCGAGGCCGGGGCCGCGGCAGCGAAGCTCATCCCCCGGGCCATATCCCTCCGGGCCTCCGAGGCCTTCGCGCCGTAGGCCAGGGTGGTTCCGTCGAGTTTGGATTGGAGCTCCGCGATGGACCGGTCGAAGGGCGTCTCCACGGCCTGGACTCCGCCGCTCTGGTCGATGCTGAAGAACCTGCCTTCACCCAGGCGGGCGATCTTCTGCCAGTCTTCGCCGGTCTGGCCGTCGCCGCCGCAGCGGATGGCGTTGACCTTGATGCCCTTGATCACCGCGGCCTGGACCGTCCTGGGATACGGCGGGATGTCCTTGTAGTCGCTGTGCGGAGGGGCATCGCCGACCAGGAACATGATGCGCAGGGTCCTGGGCGCGGAGCTCCAGCCCGCCTTGTTCACCGCGTCATCGAGGGCTTGGAGCACGTCCTCGGGCCCGTCGCCCCCGCCCTCGGCCTTGAGCGCGAGCAGCTTCTCGTAGACCGCGTCGAGGTTGGCGGAGAGGGGCTCGACCTGGGTCACGTACCGGTCCCCGCGGTCCCTGTAGGCCACGAGACCCATCTTGATCTTCGGGGTGGGCTTCCCTTTCGCCATGTCATTGACGATGGACCAGACCTTGCGCTTGGCGCCCTCGAGAAGTCCGCCCATGCTGCCCGTGGTGTCGAGCACGAAGACCACCTCGATGGAGGGCGCGTCTTTCTTGGGCGTTTCGGCCTTGGGTTCCGCGGCCAGGATCTCGGGGACGGACAGCGCGGCGACAGCGGTGAAGATGAGAGCGGGCTTCATGATCAGCGCATGATCTGGACCCGGCCGATGGACGGCTGGGGCACCAGGGCCTTGGTCAAAGAGCCGATGCCTTCGCTCACGTACATGGCCACCACGAGGACCACGGCCGCGAGCACGATGCCGACCGCGACGTTGCCCTTCTTGAGCTCCTCGCCTTCCTCGATGTCCGTGGTGAGCTTGCCGTAGAACCGCAGGGAGAAGGACACGGTGAACTGCGCGATGACGAAGACCAGGACGAGCTGGGACACGGCGAAGGCCACCATCTTCAGGATGCTGAGGTCCGAGTCCTGCGGGGTGAGGAAGTAGATCCGCACCAGGCTGATGATCGGCCCGATGCCCTTCTGCACCATGAGCGCGGTGGCGAAGAGGAGCGCGGCGAGCAGGATGGCGATGGCCACGTTCTGCTTCTTGAGCTCTTCAGCCTCGTTGTAGTCCCTGTGCATGAGCCGCATGGACTTGTAGTTGACGTAGAGGATGAGGACCGACATGACGACGGTCAGCGCGAATTCGAAGACGCTCACGAGCACTCTGGTGATGTACATTACTCCTCCTTGATCAAAACGGCTGTATGGGCACCCCGTTCATCTTGTCGAGCAATTCGGTCGTGTATTCGGAGACCTGCCCCACCGGAAGCCAGGCCGGTCCTGCCGGCTCGATGAGCACGTACTGGACGCCCTTGTGTTCGAGGAAAACGTCGCCCTGCCTGGGCACGCGGGCGATGCCGATGAGGAAGTGACGGGGAAGGGCCACGCCCACCCCTTTGATCCCCTTCCAGTTCGACAGCAGCGCGCCCAGGAGCGCGGACTTGGAATCGCAGTCGCCCCACCCTTCGTTGAGGACCTGGGGAGGGGGATGGACGCCGCCGATGCGGCGGCCCCGCTCGGCGTCGGGCGGGATGCGGTAGGCGATGGAGGTCTGGACCAAGGCCGTGGCCGCGCTGATGATCTCCTCGGAATCGTAGCGCAGCCGCTCGCCCACGCGCTGGATGGCCAGGGCCAGGCCGTTGACTCGCTTCATGTTGCGCCAGATGAGCTGTGGTATGTCCACCGCGACCGTGCCCTTTTCCACGATCCTGAAGCCCCGGGACACGAAGTAGAGCTTGACCTGTTCCTCGTAGGCTGCCTGGCCCTGCTTGCCGTACTTCTGGAAGACCTCGTCGAGCTCCTTCTTGGAATGGCCGAACTCCCGGAGGGCGCCGTCCACGTCCGCTTGGACCAGGGGGAACTCGACCGTGAGCGGGTCGTTGTTGAAATTCCTGAACTTGAGCTGGATCTCGAAGATGTCCTTCGAAAGGGGGGTCCTCTTGAAGGTTGCTCCCGGCGGACGGGGCAGTTCCGAGTCTTCGCCGGTCTGGCCGTAGGTCAGGGTCGCGATGGTTCTCGAGGGCTGCCAGGAGACGCGCCGGGAGGCGTCGTCGGCGAGGTCCGCCTCCCAGGAAAGCAGGAGCGACGCGGTCAAAGAGACCAGACAGACCGCGAAAAGCCTGCTGCCGGAACGGGGGGAGAGGCGCATGAGCAAGGGTGATTGTACCCTAGCTACCGAGGGGGCGGCAAGCCGGCCAGCCCCGAGAAGTCCGCGGGGGAAAGCGTTCCCTTGCCGACATCGAGCAGGACCGCGTCCGCGTAGGAGATGTCCGGGTGGCCGGCCTCGACGATGCGATCCGGCTCGAAGCGCATGCGCGGGCTCACCACGGCGGCGCGCCTGCGGGTATCCCCGGTGGCCAGGCGGATGGCGCCGGTCACGTCCCAATAAGCGTCGAACACAGGGGCCTTGTCCGCGACGTAGCGGTCCGGCAGGAGGACCAGGAGGAGCTTGTCCTCGGGCCAAGCCGGGAGCCGGCGCTGGACGAGCGCCACGACCCCGCATTGGAGACGGTATGATTCCGCCCATATCCGGCTGAACCCGGCGCTGGCCGCGAGGAAGATGCTCGCGACCGCGGCCAGGACCGCTGGCCCGCGGCCGGCCGGGACTTTCCCCGCCGCGCAGCCCAGCGCGGCCAGGACGATGCCCAGGGCAGGCGCGAGGTTGATGCGGTTCTGATGGTTGAGAGGGGTCGGGACATAGTCCGAGAGCGCGATCGGCAGGTACGCGACGACGAACACCGCGACGCCCAGGAGCGCGAGCGCGTCCGCAGGGGCGCTCTCTTGGACGGAATCCTTCTTCTTGAGCGCGGCCAGGCCCAGCCACGGGAGCGCCATGCCCAGGGTGAAGATGAAGGGAGACGCGGTCGCCGCCCTCCAGGCTCCGGCCAGGACCGCGAGGATGAGGCGGGGCCCGAATTGGGCATTGAGGCCCGCGAGATAGGTCTTGAGGATTTGCCAAGGCGAGAGGACCACGGCTTTGCTGTAGGGGACTCCGAGGCAATGGGGGACGACGAACAGTTTGTAGCAAAGGAATACGGCGATGACCGCGGCGCAGAGCGAGACCCCCTGCTTCGCGCGAGGGGAGAAGCCTTTCTCGAAGAGCCCTGGGGTGATGAGCCAGCAAAGGGGCAGGAACGCGGTCTGGTCATAGGTGGTCAGGGAGAGGAGGAGCGCCGCGACGCAGGCGATGAGGGGGCGTTTGTTCCCCGACTCCACGTGGCTGAGGAAGGCCAGGTGGCCGACGAGATAGAACAGGAGGGAAAGGGGGTTGATGACATTGAGCGGCCAGAAGAGATCGGCGTCCTTGCTCGGGTAGGACAGGATGATGATCCCGCCCAGGAGCGCCAGGCTCACGGGGACTTTGAAGCGCAGCAGGAGTTTCGCGGTGGCCAGGCCGATGCCGACGTTGACGCAGAGCAGGAAGGCCTGCCAGGGCACGGGGTCGAGGCCGAAGAGCCGGTAGAGGGTCGGCCAGAGGATGATGTCGAACGGCCTGAAAAGCTGGGAAGCATCCGCCCGGGCGAGCGCCGCCATCCGCAGGGGCAGGCTGTCCGGCGCGAAGTGGATGTGCGAGAGGGTGTTCCAGTCGTCGTGGTAGAACCCGAGGTCGAGGAGGTTCGGACCGCCGTAACAGACGAAGCCCGCGGCAGCGAGCAGGGCCGCGACCGCGGCCCAGGTCGAAGCGTCTTCACCCGGGCCCCTCGGAGCCATGCGTCGAGCCGGCCGTTGGAGGGGTCGAGGCCCAAGACGGCTGGAGCGGCGTTCCTGGAAAGCGCGACCGGGTGGCCTACCCTTCCTCCGTGGACCGGGACCACGGCGTCGATCACATCCGGAGACTTGGCATGGGTCGCTGTCGAGATATTGGCGGCCAGGGTCTCGAAAAGCGCGGCGTCCCATACCGGCATATCCACATGATGGACGAAGGTCCATCCTTCCGGAGGCGAGGCTCGGAGCAGGGCTTGCAGAGATGCCAGAGCAGGCGCCCCCGGGTCCACGGCGACCCATCGGACTCCCGCGTTCAACGATCTGCATCGGTCGAGCCAGGCTTCCTGGATGGAGATCGCTATGTCTCCGGGCGTGAAAAGCGAGAGCAGGAACCCGAGTTGCCGCTCGAGCAGGGTCGAGCCTTCGCTCGGGAGCCACGCTTTGGGCCCGCCGGCACGCACTCCGCGTCCGGCAGCCAGGACGCAGGACTGCATGGGTTGTCCGTGTCCGGTCATCCGAGGGTGCGGGATATCCACAAACTTATCTTAAGATATGTTTGTGGATAACTTCCGGTCCGGCGAAGAGAGTCCGTCCAGGCGAAAGATGAGGATTCGATGGGAATCGGTCCGGGCATCGCTCCAAGATTAGCATTCTTGAACTAAGCCCTCAATTTGTATCATCTGGCCCGCATGGGGCATCTCCAAGCCGCGGTCCTGGGAATCGTGCAGGGGCTCACCGAGTTCCTGCCCGTTTCCAGTTCCGCCCACCTCATCCTGGTCCCCAGGCTCTTTGGCTGGCCGGACCAGGGCCTGGCAGCGGATGTCGCGCTCCACTTGGGCACCATGGCGGCGCTCCTCCTCTATTTCTGGAAGGATTGGTGGAGGATACTGACGGAGAAGGACCAGCGGCGCCTGCTCGGCTGGCTCGTGCTGGCGAGCGTCCCTGCCGCGGTTCTCGGGGTCCTGGTGAAGGATATGGTGGAGGGTTCCCTGCGGGGGGAGGCTCCCGTCGCCGTGACCCTCATCGGGTTCGGCCTGCTCCTGGGCTGGGCGGACCGGGCAGGAGCCAGGACCCGGACCTGGGAAAGCCTGGACCTCGAGACCTGCCTCTGGATCGGCGCGGCCCAGGCCCTGGCGCTCTTTCCCGGCGTGTCGCGCTCCGGAGCCACCATCACGGCCGGGCTCCTTCTGGGACTCAAGCGCGAGGACGCGGCGCGCTTTTCCTTCATTCTCGCCGTGCCCATCGTGTTCGGTGCCGGGGTCCTCGAATCCAAGCACCTGGGCGAGATCGCCTTGACCCCCGCGTTCTGGACCGCGGTGCTCTCCGCTTTCGCGGCGGGCCTGGCTGTCATTGCGGTATTCCTGCGGTATCTGAGGAACGGCAGCCTGCTGGCGTTCGCGGTCTACCGCGTGGCTCTCGGCGCGATCCTTCTGGCGATGGGACGCTAGCAGGCTAATCGCAGCTGAGATCCGGATTCACCTTTACGAGGGCGCGCCCCGGATGTTTCGGGGAGAAATCCCCTTTGACCCTGCAGGTGTGCGAACTCCGCTGGACGTTGAAGAAGATGCTCATGTCCCCCTCGCCGGAGAATTGCTTGAGCGGGAATCGCGCGGTCATCTCCTCTCCGGCGGAGACCTGCAGGGTCACCCAGACCGCTTCCTTTCCGTAGGGCTCCATGACTTCGACTTGGTCCATGTCCTTGCCGGAAGAGTTGTTCAGGGTCACCACGCAGAGAGGCCACCTCGATATCCAGCCGAGCGCGAAAAAGCAGGACACGGCGATGGGGATGTTCAGGAGGAGGATGATCAGGGTGCGCTGGATCGAGCGGGACTCTTTGTCCATCTCGTCGTCCGAGTCGGGGGTCTGCTTGCGAAGGATCGTCATGATGTAGAAGATGGCGAGCGCTATTCCCGCGCCTAATAAGAGGCGGCCCAAAGAGGCGACCTGCTTGACGGCGCCGAAGTCTCCGGTGAAGTAGACGAGGGACGCGCAGAGGGCGATGAGGAGCAGGCCCAGAACAGGGAAGACGATCCCTACCTTGCGGCCGATGGACGGGTCTTGGAGGTTAACGCTCACGTGGGGGCACCTTCCTGATCAGGATGTAGAGCTGTCCGTCAGCCCATTGGTTCTTGGCCATCTCGGAGGCCATCTTGCCGTGGCCGGCGTAGATGTCCACGCGGCCCGGGCCCTTGATGGCCCCGCCGGTGTCGAGACAGAAGGCGAAGCGGTTGGTGGGGAACTTGCCGAGCATCCTGCCCTGCTCGTCGGCCTGGGGCGAGAGCGTGCTGAAGTAGGCCAGGGCTCCGAGCGGGATGATGGAGGCGTCGATGGCGATGGAGCGGCCGGGGTTGAGCGAGACCTCGGCGGTGCCCATGGGCTCGCCGTCCGCGGGCAGGGGCATGAGCTTGAAGAATGTGTAGCGCGGGTTCTGCGCCATGGACCACTCCTCGGCCTCGGGGTGGGCGCGGAAGTACTGCCTGAGCTTGTCGTGCGTGATCTCCTCGCGCGTGAACACGCCGGCCTTGACCAGGGAGAGGCCCACGGAGTTGTACGGCCAGGCATTGGTGGCCGCGAACTGGGCGAGCACGGCCTTGCCGCTGGGGAAGCGCAGGATGCCCGAGCCCTGGATGTGGAGGTCCAGGATGTCGAACTTGGTCTTGAGCCAGGCCGCTTCCAGCCCCTTGCCTCCCAGGGCCTTGTGCGAGTCGATCTGGTCGCGGTTGAAGTACGGCACCACCTGCTTGTCCTTGTTGACCCGGCCGATGAGGGTTTCCACCGGGTACTTCTTGTCGAAGGACGGCAGGCTCACCTCCACCATGTCTCCCGGCTTCTTGTAGATGGGGTAGGGATAGCTCGGGCTCTTGGCCATGCTGGCCGCCAGTTCCGGCTGATAATAGGAAGAAAACACGACCCGGCCTTGACCGTCCAAGCCGATGGACTGGAACACGTCGAAGCCTTCCCGGACCTTGGCGTTGAACTCCTCAAGAGGGAGGTTCTGCTGCCACAAGGCCACGAATTCCCTGGCAGTGGCTTCGAGGATGGCCGGCCCGTAGTCTCGGTCCCCGATGCGGAAGAGTTTGGGCGGTTGTTTGGAAAGATAGGCGGCTGTTTTCAACCCTGCTTTCACCAGGTGGGCTTGAGCTTTCTTCGAGGTCAGGGAGTCCTCGAAAACGGGGATTTCCGTTTCCGACAGGAGCCTGAGCGGCGCTGGCGCGGGGAGATTGA
This sequence comes from Elusimicrobiota bacterium, assembly GCA_016234805.1. GTDB lineage: Bacteria > Elusimicrobiota > Elusimicrobia > UBA1565 > UBA9628 > JACQWX01. The sequence continues at coordinate 37,551 of JACRNU010000044.1, read as the reverse complement.
CAGCCGTGGCAGTGGAGACCTGGGGCGTTGGACCGGCCTGGGCCGCGGCAACGAGGATCAGGAATGCGACGCCCGTTGTCACCATGCCCGCAAATATACCAAAAAGTTGCCCCTGCTGGTGCGCCATTGACAAAAACAGGTTTGGGGTCTACACTGGGGGTGTACGGAGGGTACCCCTATGACCCGAGCCTTCTTGACCCTTGCTGTCGCCCTTTCTCTCCTTTCCGGGCCTCCACTTCTGGCTGCTCAAGAGAAGGGCAAGCTGAAGCCTCTCCCGCAAGCTTCGGTGTCCGGTTCCGTTGTCGACGGTGCGGACATCCCCTGGAAGGACCCTGGCCACGAGGCTTTCTTCAAGTACCAGGCCTATCTGGCCAAGCTGGTCAAAGACAAGGGCTTGCCTGCAAATGTCTTCTCGTACGACACGGAAGCCACTTGGAAGTCCCTGACCAGAGCAGAGCGGATCAGGCGCGTGGCTGAAGGAGAGGCCTATCTCCAGAAGACCCTCGAGGAACTGCTCGCGACCGGGTCGGTGACCCAGGCGCAAACGGACATGATGCAGAACGTATGGGGCCCGGAGGTGATGCAGAAGATCGGGGTCATGATGACGGCCAAGGGCTTCAACAACCCGGCGCAGATCAAGGCCGCCCAGGAGGAGATGGCCAAGCTCAAGGGAAAGCTCGGGGGCGTGGACCTGGATTGGGCCGGCGTGTTCGACGGTACCAAGGGCCGGGGCTCCAGCTGGGTGGACCCTTATAAGGAACTGGCCAAGCAGGACACTACCAAGGTCAGCCCTGCTTCGCCCTTCTTCGACTCGCTCTCCTCGCCCGAGACCGCCTGGGTGCTGGAGAGCAAGGAGAGCTTCTCCCGGTTCCTCTCGGATAACAAGGTCAACATCGGCGTGGTGCCCGGACTGCTCTCGATGTACGAGGTGATCAACGGCTCTCCGCCGGCTGAAAAGGCCGAGCTCTCGCACATCCTGCCCACCGCGGTGCGCTTCATCAAGGACGGCAAGACCATCAGCATCATCAACGAGAGGGGCGCCCTGGGTCTGGCCGTGCCCGGCAAGTACGACAAGCCTGAGATGGTCGGGCTCGGCCAGGCCCTGGTGGAGACCGACCCGAAGGACGGCGCCTACAAGCACAAGGCCCTGGTGGCGGGCAAGACCCTGGCGCACGAGTTCCAGCACATCTACGACATGTACACGGGCCGCTACTACACCCTGGATTCGGAGCTCCGCGGGTTCAAGACCGCGGTCCTCTACTTCCGGGGACTCGAGAAGGCCAAGCCCGCCATGTACGCCGACCTGCTCAATAGCGACAATGACGAAGCCCGCCACATCGCCAAGGACGGGAAGGCGTACTCCCAATCCTACGATGAAGGGCCCAAGGTCTTCGCTGCCTCGGTGTCCCAGGGACACGGCTACGGGCACTGGTATGAGGGCGTGTTCCAGGGGAGGGTGCCTCTGCGCAAGGTCGTGGACCCCAATATGGGCGCGCCTGTGGACCTCGAGGGGTTCCGGGCCATGCGCGCCAAGGCCAAGGCTGCGGTCGAGACGCTTGAGAAGAGGCAGGCCGAGATCAGCAAGGCCCGCGAGACCGACAATTCGCGTCAGCTCGACAAGGAGTTCGAGAAGGTGACTACGGACCTGGAGTTCGGGCGGCAGACTTTCGCCTACCTGGATGAGAAGGCCACGACCATGGAGATGCGCCTGCGCCGCATGCAGACCGAGGCGCAGTGGCTCGACAAGAAGAGCAAGGCCAAGGGCGAGAAAGAGCCTCCGCTCTACGACTTGAGCCTGGCCGTGGACCGGGAGTACATGGTCCCGTGAAGACCGCGCTCATGGCGGTCCTGTTCCTGGCGGCTCCTTGCCGGGCCGCGGTGGACTACACGCAGTACAAGCATCCCAAGGGCGATTTCGTCCTGGAGCACCCTTCGGATTGGAAGCGCTACTACGGCATGCAGACCGTCTGGCTCGAGCCCCCGGCCCGCGAATCGCGGGCAGTGATCGGCCTCGAGCTCCACCCTTACGGCAAGGCGGAAGCCCGCACTGCCGAGGAGTTCACGGCCGAACTGATGAAGGGCGAGGGCGCGATCAAGAAGCTCGACTCGAAGGCCGAGGCCAAGGTGGGCAGCCTCAAGGCCGAGCGGCTGGCCTTCACCGAGACGCTCGAGCGCAAGGGTTCCTACGGCCAGAAGATGCCCGGCCCCATGCAGGAGGTCTTCTACGTGGTGCCGGTCGCCAAGGAGTGGTTCTACGTGCTCAAGCTGCGGGGCATCGGCGAGCCGTTCCAGAAGGTCCTGCCCGAGTTCGAGCGCATCGCGCAGAAGCTCGAGCTCAAAGCTCCGGCCGTCGAAGAGCCCAAGAAGAAGGACAAGAAGGGATCCAAGCCCGCCGGAGGCTGAACGGGCTGCCTTAAACCGTAAGGGAACTCCATGAAGAATCGCCGAGCCAGCCTCACCGCCATCCTGGCCGCCATGCTTTCCCTGGCCTGCCTGCCCCTGAAGCCGCTCTGGTCCGCCGGGGATGGGTCCGGCCCTGTTGCCGGACGCATGGCCTCCGCTGTCCCGGTCGTCTTCAACATCGAGCCCGGCACGGACATCGAGCCCAGGATCAGCGACCCGAACCGGGTCCGGACCATACTCAAGCTCGTCGAGGACGTCTACTACGGCCGGCCCCTGCAGTATCCCAAGGACGGCACCGTGTTCCAGAACAAGGAGGGAAGGCTCCCTCCCCAGCCCAAGGGCTACTACCGGGAGTACACGGTCATGCCGCCGAAGGGCAGCCCTTCCGAGATCACGGTGGGAGACCGCGTGTTCCGCATCGCGCCTGCCAACGGCACCCGCGGGGCGGAGCGCCTCATCATCGGCGGCGGCGCGCTCGCCTACTACACGCCCGACCACTACAAGACCTTCATCCCGCTGGTCATCGTCCGCTAGGATCGTGTCCGAACCGGCCTGGGCCCGCCGTTGCTTGGTTGTGGCCGCGCTCTTGGCGGCGTCGCTGTCGCTGCCGCCTCCTTCGCGCGCCGCCATGGGGGGGCCAGAGTCCTCCTGGGAGAATCAGTGGTACTGGTACGCCGATATCTTCGACCGGTTTTTCGGCGGGACGCAGGGGCCGGGCGGCCGGACGGCCATGGAGGCCCGGCGCAACGGCTCGCGTCGGACGGGCTTTTCGAAGCCCAAGCCCGCAGGGGGGTTGCGGGTCTTCGTCGTCGGCGGCTCCATGGCGGCGCAGTATGACGATGAGGACAGCCCGGTGCGGCCGAGGCTCGTCGAGGTCTTGTCCAGGCTCTACCCCGGCCGGATGGTCGAGGTGGTCTATTGCGGCATGCCCGGCTATGACAGCTACCGCGAGTCCCTGATCGTCGAGGAGATCGTGGGCCACGAACCGGACCTCGTCGTTTTCATGACCGGGAACAACGAGAATCTCCCCGTGGCCGGCAAGCCGTCGACCAGGGTCGCGCTGGCGATGCAGTGGAGGAGGCTCCTCCATGGACGACCCCCGTCGCTCGCGGCGTTATGGAGGGGGCTCAAGCCTGAGGGAACGATCTCCTTCGAGGGGCGATTGCGCGAGATGATCAGGCTGGTCAAGGGGAAGGGCGCCGAGGCCGTCGTTTGCACGCTGCCGCGTCTCTACGGCGTGATGCCCGACGCGCCGCTGCCGATGTGGGACGAGGGATTCCGGGCCGGCTGGGCCGAGTGGGAGCGAGGCCGATTCCGGTCGGCGGCGCGGCTTTTCCGGGGCTACGCGGCCGCGCATCCGGGCGATCTGATGGCGAGAGCCCTGCTGGGCGGGGCCCTGGAAAGGTGCGGTGATTTCCGGGGAGCGCATGCGGTCTTCCATGCAGGACAGGATTCCGACATCAACGGGACCTTGAGGCGCGTCGCGCGGGAGGAAGGGGCCGTCCTGGCGGACCTCCATGACGCCTTCGAAGCCGTATCCGCCGCCGTTCTTGACCCCAGGAACGCGAGGCTGATGCGCGACGGCGTGCACTGGGAGCGGCAGGCCGATCCGCTCGTGTCAGCCGCCATCGCCCGGACGCTCGCGGCGCCTGCCCGCGAAGGGTCGTTCGTCGGATTGCGTGGAGCCATGGACGCGAGCTGGCTGGATCGCGACGCCGCGTCGTGGGAGCGCGCGGCGGTCCGTCTCCACCCGGTATCGACGCGGGATTTCCACGGCAGGGTGATGGAAGCCCTGATGGAGAGCAGGAACGCAGGGCCCGGATTCTCCGAGGCGACGATCGCCTCTTTCGAGCGCCTGCACCGGCGCTATCCCAGGGAATCGGCCGGGCTGGACGGGCAGCGGGAGGCGATGCTCCGGATCAAAGGCAGCCCCTGGGCCCAGGCGCGGGATGACGAGTTCGAGCGCCGATGGACCGCCGGGCTGGCGTGCTTGGGCGAGGCCTACAGGAGGATGGGACTGCGGCCGCTTGCCAAGCGGTATTTCGCGGCCTCCCTGGCCAGGGACCCGGACGCGGCGTGGCCGCGTCTCGGGCTCGCCTTGTGCCATCACGCCGCCGGGGAGACTCGGGCTCGCCTTGTGCCATCACGCCGCCGGGGAGAGGGCTCGGGCCAGGGAGGAACTGGCTCGCGTCAAGGGGGAGGAGGCCTCCGTATCGGCGATGCGCCACTATCGCGCGCTTCTGGGGATGCCCGGAGGGGCTTCGTTCGCGGACCGCGCCGCCGGCCGCCAACGCCCTTCCCAAGGGCGGCCGCGACGCCTGGCCTTCCAATACTCCGGGAGGGCCAGGCCCTCCGGGCTTGACCGCGCCGGGGAGGCCGGCGGTCCTCCCTGTCCGACGGGAGATGCTTGGTATTGGGCGCGTGAGGCGAGCGCGAGTCTCGACGCCGGAGGCGGCCGGGCCGCCTCCAGGATGCTGGAGCGGGCCAAGGATTGCGGCCTCCATCGGAAGGACTGGCGTTTCATGGCCGCCTTCTACCATGAGCAGGGAGATCGCGAACGAGCCAGGCAGGCCTTGACGACCGCGGTCGGACAGGTTCCCGCTCGATGGCAGGACCTGGTCGACTTGGCCGACACGGCCGCCTTCACGGGCGAACGCGGCACGGCTGTGAGCCTCTTGAAGAGGGCCGACGAGCTGGGCCCGGACCAGGAGAGACGTCTGTCGGTCGCGGCCCGGTTCGAGATACTGGGCGACCACCGCGGGGCCGAAAGGATCGTCGAAGAGCTGTCGGCTCATGAGAACGCCGATGCCGCCGTCCTGCTCAAGGGAGCCTTCCTGGCCCTGAAGACGGGCCGCCGGGACAAGTCTCTGGAGCTCCTCGGCCGCGTCGAGCGCCAGGAGCTCGACGCGCCGCGGCAGAGGCTTCTGGGGCAGGCGTGGTCCGCGATAGGCGAGCCGGGGAAGGCGCGGGAAGCGCTTGAGATACTGGCGCGGGCGAGCATGCCGGACGCGGGGGATGTCCTGGATTGGGCCGAGGTCTCTGCCCGGTATGGCCACGCCGAGCGGACCAGGGAGCCTTTGTCCCGCATCCGGGCGGATGCCTTGGACGAGTCGCAGCAGCGTCGTCTGGCGCAGCGATGGATCGCGGCCGGGGAACTCGTGAGAGCGCGGCGCGTGCTGGAAGGGGTGGCCGGAGCGGACGGAAAGGACGCGGGAGCGACCCTGGAACGGGCGGAGGTCGAAGCGCTGCTGGGCCATGCCGGCCGGGCCAGGGACCTCCTGTCCCGCGTCCATGCGGAGGCCCGGGACGGTCGGGACGCGGCCGCGGCGTTGGACCGGGCGCGGGTCTTGGCGCTGCTCGGCCGGACCGCGCGGGCCAAGGAGCTCCTGGCCCAGGCGTCGGAACTGAACCCTTCGGTTGAACAGGGCATCCAGATCGCGGCCCTGTGCCTCGAGCTCGGCGACCCGGGCAGGGCCGCGCGGGTCCTGGAAGCCCTGCGCAAGGCGCCGCAGCAGGATGCCCGGATACTGGTGATCCTGGCGGACATGCACGCGGCCATCCCCGCGCGCGAGGAGGCTCTGGGACTGCTCCTGCGGGCAGAGCAGTCGCATCCCTCGGAGGAGGACCTGCACCGCATCGGGCTGATGTACCGCCGGCTGGGCGAGAACCGGCGGTGCGTCGCGGTCATGGACATGTTGGTTCGGGCCCGACCGGACGCCCCAGCCTACTTCAGCGACCGGGGCGTGTGCTCCTACGGCCTGGGCCTCGCGGATGCGGCGGTCGAGGATTTCACGAGGGCGATCGGGCTGGACGCCGCCTTTCTTCCGGCGCACAGCAGCCTCGCGGCGGTCCGGGTCGCTCGCGGGGAACTGCGCGAAGCGCTGCGGATCTGTGATCTGGCCTTGTCCCAGAAGGCGCGCGGGGAGCATCAGGGGCTGCGCGCCGATCTCGCCAGGACGCGGGCCGAGATCGCCGTGAAGACCGGGTCGGCCTCTCCCCGCGATTGAATTCCCGCCCAGGATTTGGTATAGTCAGTCTTTGGTAAAAGACAGCGAAAACATGACACAATATGGACAGGAGCTTCCTGTCGGCTGGTAACTTAATCCCCGCCACCAATTCATGTATCTAAAAACAATAGAAATCGTCGGCTATAAGTCCTTCGCGGACAAGACGCGCCTGGAGTTCGAGCCCGGCATCACCGGCATCGTGGGCCCCAACGGGTGCGGAAAATCCAATGTCATGGACGCCATCCGCTGGTGCCTGGGCGAGATGTCGTGGAAGTCCCTGCGCGCCGGAGCCATGACGGACGTGATCTTCGCCGGGTCGAAGAAGCGCCAGCCCCTGGGCATGACCGAGGTCTCGCTGATCTTCGACAACGCCAAGAACCTCCTGCCGATCTCCTACTCCGAAGTGACCGTGACGCGCCGGATCTTCCGCTCGGGCGAGGGCGAGTACCTCCTCAACAGGACGCCGTGCCGGCTCAAGGACATCCGCGAGCTCTTCCTCGACACGGGCATCGGCTCGGACGGGTACGCCATCATCGACCAGGGCGGCGTGGAGTTCGTGCTCCGGGCCACCCCGGAGGAGCGCCGGGGCCTCTTCGAGGAGGCCGCGGGAGTGTCCAAGTTCAAGGCCAAGCGCGAGGAGGCTCTCCGCAAGCTCGATCGCGTGGACGTGGACCTCGGCCGCCTGAAGGATTCCGTGGCCCTCATCGCCGAGCAGGTACGGCACCTCGACGCCGAGGCCCGCAAGGCCAAGCTCTTCAAGAAGTATAAAGAGGAGCTCACCGCCCTGGAAGTCGGCGGCATCCTCCTGCAGATGGACGAGGCCGTAAAAAGGCTCGGAGAGATCGCCGTGAAGGCGGCTCCCCACCACGAGAAGCTGGGCCTGCTCAAGGCCGAGCTGAGCGCCGAGAACGCCCATAAATCCGCCATCGATCTCGAGAAGGCCCTGCAGTCCAACGTCGTCATCGAGAAGAACCGCCGGTCGTCCGAGATCGGGGGCGAGATCGCCCGCCTCGAGGAGCGCGTCAAGGCCGCCGACGCCGCGGCCGCTGCCGCGGCCGGGCGCCGCGAGACCTGCTCGGCCGAGCGCGCCGCCGCCCTCTCCCGGCTGTCCTTCGTGGACCCGGAGATCGAGTCCGCCCGCGCCGCGCTTGCCGCGGCCGAGGCCGAGCGCGACCGCGTCCGGCGCGAGGTCTCGGGCACCAAGGCCCGCTTCGACGCAGCCTCCACCCGCCTGTCCGCCTCCGAGGCCGAGCTCGAGGGCATCAAGAGCGAGAAGACGCGTCTCACGGGGGACTGCCTGGAAGCCAGCCGCAGGCTGGGCGACCTCGAGTCTTCCGTCACCCATCTCATCGGAGAGTTGCGCTCGAGCCTCAAGACCCTCGTCCGGGACGAGGCCGCCGCGGAGACCGCCCGGGAGGGCATCCGCAGCCAAGGCGGCCTCCTCGCGGAGCACCGGGTGGTCGTGGAGTCCGGCCGGGCCGAAGCCGCCGCCGCCGCCGCGGGACTCGACGCGGTCCGCGGCCGGCTGGCCGGGTCGTGCGAGGGGCTCTCCGCGGTCGGCCGCGAGACGCTGGAGACGAACCTCAAGATCTCGGCCCTCGAGGCCGAGGGCGGCAAGGACCCGTACTGGGCCGGCGCCCAGGCCGTGGTCTCGGCCGGCATCGAGGGCGTCCTCGGCACCGTGCAGTCCGTGCTCGAGGCCAAGGAGGGTTTTCGCGCCTCCATCGAAGACGCCCTCGGAGAGCGGCTGCACGCCGTGCTGTGCGAGGACTCCGCCGCGGCCCAGGCGGGCGTGGACTATCTCGCGGAGACGGGCCGGGGCCGCGGCCGCTTCCTCGTTCTGAGCTCCCTGCCCGTTCCGAACCAGGGGCGGACCTATCCGGCCAACACCCGTCCCCTGCTGGAGGTCGTGAGCTGCGAGCCCAAGTTCGAGGCCGCGGTCCGATTCCTGCTGGAGGAGTGCTACCTCCTCGGCCGCGCGGTCTACGGAGACCATTGGGTCTGCGGCGGCGCCGCGCAGGCGCCGGGCCGCGCCTCGGTCCTCCTGGACCTCGACGGCTTCAAGTCCAAGCAGTCCAGCCTCAAGACGAGGGAGGCCGAGCTCGCAGGGCTCAAGGCCGGGCTCGAGGCCGAGCTTTCCGGGGCTGAGTCCCGGCACCGCGAGGCTCAGGACAAGCTCGCGTCCGCGTTCGGCCGCGAGACGGACCTCACGGCCGGCCTGACGCAGATGGAGCTCGCGGCCTCCGTGCAGGCCGGCAACGTCGCGATGTCCACGACCGATGCCGCTGAGAAACTCCAGTCCCTCGCGCTCATGAAGGAAGAGTCCCTCCTCGCGCGCGCGGCCAAGGCCGAGGCCGGGGATCGGGAGAAGGCCGCGGGGGAGCGCGAGCGCGTCCTCCGGGAGGTCGTGTCCGCGTGCCGGGAGGAGATGGCCCAGGCCGCCGCTTTCCAGAAGACGGCGGAAGGCACGGTGAACAACGCCGAGACCGGCGTCACCCTGCGCCGCCAGACCCTGGAGGGGCAGGTCAGCGAGGGTGAGCGCCTCGGATCCACCCTGGCGGCCCGCGACAACGAGATCATCGAGCTCGACGCCAGGCGTGATGAGGCCCGGCAGTCCAAGGCCTCGGCCATCGAAGGCAGCGGGCGCCTGCGGACCGAGCTGGAGGCGGCCGACGCCGAGGCCAAGACGGCCCTCGACCGGCTGCACGAGCTCGAGAGCCAGGCCCGCGACAAGGAAGTCCTGACCCAGCGGCTCGGCATCGAGATCCGCGGCGAGGAGACGCTCCTCCAGGACCTCGAGCTCGAAGCGGGCTCCGCCCGCACCCGGTCTGAGATGCACAAGACCCGGCTTTGGGAGGAGTGGCAGCTCGCCGAGCCCCAGGCCCGCGAGTCCTACACCGTGACCGGCCCGGTGGACCCCGAGCGCATCGAGGCCCTGCGCAAGCGCATCGCGGGCATGGGCAACATCAACCTGGCCGCGCCCGAGGATTACGAGGCCCTGTCCGGCAAGCAGGCGAGCCTCGAGGCGCAGATCCAGGACATGGAGAAGGCCAAGGAGGACCTCCGGGCCGCCATCCAGAAGATCAACAGCACCACCCGCGAGAACTTCCGGCAGACCTTCATGGAGGTCCGGGAGCACTTCCGCCGCCTCTACGGCGTCCTCTTCGAGGGAGGCGAGGCGGACCTCGTGCTCCAGGACCCGGACAACCTGCTCGAGACGGGCATCGACATCGTGGCCCAGCCCCCGGGCAAGAAGCTCCAGCACCTCTCGCTCCTGTCCGGCGGAGAGAAGTCCCTGACCGCGATCGCTCTCTTGTTCTCCTTCTTCTCGGTCCGGCCGTCCCCGTTCTGCCTCCTCGACGAGGCGGACGCGGCGCTCGACGACGCCAACATCGAGCGCTTCGTCTCGCTCATCAGGGAGTTCCAGAACAAGACCCAGTTCTGCATCATCAGCCACAACAAGCGGACCATGGAGGCGACCGAGGCCATCTACGGCGTCACCATGGAGGAGGCCGGGGTCAGCCAAGTCGTGTCCATCGACTTCAATAAGAAGAAGCGCGAGACGCCGCGGCCGGCCGAAGGCGCGAGCCTCCTCGACAGCAGCCCCGTGCCCGCGGCCGGGGTCCCGGCCGAGGCCGCCCCTTCCGCGGCTCCAGCCGCGCCTGAGACGAAGGCGGAGACACCCGCAGGAGAGCCCTTTAGGGCTCCGCCGCCGGCTCCCCCGGACCCCGCTTCCTCCGGCAGCTGAGCCGCTCGTATTGATGTCCGACCTCGAATTGAGGTACCCTATGGCTTGGTAACGACTGCGCGCCTCTCCATGGGGAGGCTTGCGACGGGGAGGACGAGATGTCTGATACGATCACGACGGAGAACATCAGGAATTTCTGCCTTGTGGGACGCGGCGGGGCCGGCAAGACCTCTCTGGCCGAAGCCATCCTCTACGCCTCCGGGACCACCAACAGGCTCGGCAAGATCGAGGAAGGCAACACGGTCTGCGACTATAACGACGACGAGATCGAACGGCGCATGTCCATCAGCATGGCCGTGGCGTCCCTGAACCACAAGGGCCGCAAGCTCAACCTCATCGACACCCCCGGCTACGCGGACTTCATCGGCGAGGTCTGCTCGGCCGTGGCGGTCACCGACGCCGCCATCCTGGCCATCGCCGCGGACGGCCAGATCGACGCGGGCGTCGACGAGCTCTGGGAGATGCTGACCGCCGGAGGGAAACCGACCGCGATCTTCGCCAACAAGATCGACCGGGCCAACGTGCACTTCGACGAGGTGGTGGCCGGGATCGAAGGCCGGCTCGACGTCAAGCTCTGCCCCATCGTGGTCCCCGGCGACTCCCCGGAGGAGTCCTTCGACCTCCTCAACCTCAAGAAGCTCAAGGTCGGCGGGAACAAGTGCGCGGCCGAGCCTCTCGGCGCGCCCGAGGGACGGGCCGCCAAGTACCGTGAGAAGCTCATGGACGCGGTCGCCTCCTTCGACGACGCCCTGCTCGAGAAGTACCTCGAGGGCGGCACGATCCCGGAGGCCGACCTGCTCGCCGCGGCCCGGAAGGCCTTCCACGCGGGCAAGATCGTGCCCCTCTTCTGCGGCTCGGCCACGGCCCTGCCCGCCGTGCACCCCCTGCTCGACTTCGTCGCGGAGTACTTCCCGGCCCCGAGCGCGGACGGCAAGGACGGAGGGATGTTCTCGGCCATCGTGTTCAAGACCTTGAGCGAGCCCGGCATGGGCCAGATGAACTTCGTCAAGGTCTGCTCCGGCAGGCTCACGGCCGGCGCGGACGTCTACAACTCGACCCGCCAGCAGAAGGAGCGGGTGGGCGCTCTCTGCCTGGTGCAGGGCCGCAAGCGCTCCGACCTCCCGGCCCTGGTGCCAGGCGACATCGGGGTTCTAGTCAAGCTCAAGGCCACGAAGACCAACGACATCCTCATCGACGCGCGCCTCGGCCGCGACATGGAGGGCGCCCCCAAGCCCATGTCCTTCCCCGACACGGTCGTGGACATGGCCGTGTACGCCAAGTCCAAGGGCGAGGAGGAGAAGGTCTCGAACGCCCTCTCCACCCTCGTCATGGAGGACCCGACCATCAAGTACCAGTACAACGGCGAGATCAAGGAGATGATCATCTCCGGCCAGGGCAACCTCCAGCTCGACATCCTCTCCGCCCGCATGAAGTCCCGCTACGGCGTGGCGGTCGAGCTCAAGCCCCCGCGCATCCCCTATAAAGAAACGGTGAAGGGCAAGGCCGAGGGCCAGGGCAAGTTCAAGCGCCAGACCGGCGGCCGCGGCCAGTACGGCGACTGCTGGCTCAGGATCCAGCCGCTCGAGCGCGGCAAGGGCTTCGAGTTCGTCGACGACGTGTTCGGCGGCGCCATCCCGAAGAACTTCATACCCGCCATCGAGAAGGGCGTGGTCGCGACCATGACCGAGGGCGTCACCGCCGGCTATCCGGTCGTGGACCTCAGGGTGACCGTCTTCGACGGCTCCTATCATGACGTGGACTCCTCGGAGATGGCCTTCAAGATCGCGGGCAGCATGGCCTTCAAGAAGGTGTTCCTGGACGCCCGGCCCTGCATCCTCGAGCCCATCATGGACCTCGAGGTCGTGGTCCCCGACGACTACGTCGGCGCGGTGATGGGCGACCTCAACAGCCGCCGGGGCCGCGTGGCCGGCATCGACCGGGTCAAGAAGCGCCAGATGGTCAAGGCTCAGGTGCCGCTCGGCGAGATGTCCATGTACTCGGCCGATCTGCGCTCCATGAGCAAGGGATCGGGCAAGTTCAAGATGCAGTTCTCCCACTATGAGGAGCTGCCCGCCCACGTGGCGAAGGGGCTCATCGACGCGCACCAGAAGACGAAGCAGCCGGAAGAGTAGCCAGCCGAGACACCGGGGCTAGGATGCTCTACGGCGTCTTCAGCGACGTCCACGGCAACCTCGAAGCCCTGACCTCGGTCCTGGCTTTCTTCGAGAAATCGGCGGTCGAGGCCTACATCTTCTGCGGGGACCTCGTCGGCTACGGCCCCGACCCCGAAGCGTGCGTCCAGCTCGTGCGCGGCCTGCGCAAGAGCCTCATGCCCGTGTGCGGCAACCACGACCAGGCCGCCCTGGGCGTCCTCGACCCCAACTGGTTCAATCCCTACGCTCGCCAAGCGGTCCTCTGGAGCCGGAAGATGATCTCCGATGAGTCGCGCACCTTCCTGAGCCGCCTGACGGCCAGGCTCGACGGCCGGCTCTTCACCATCGCGCACGGCACGCCCCGCAGGCCCGCGGAGGAGTACATGCTGACCGTGGCCGCCTTCAAGGAGAACATGCCCAAGGTGCCGGTCTGGCCCCTCTTCGTGGGCCACAGCCACATGCCCCTCTTCTTCCGGATCAGGCCCGACCATCTTCCCGGCGCCGGGGACGTGGAACTCGACACCATCGAGCAAGGACGCGAGGTCAAGGGGGAACGCCGGCCCTACGGCGTGGTCCCCATCGTGTTCAACCCCGGGTCCGTGGGCCAGCCCCGCGACCAGGACTGGCGGGCCTGCTGCGGCCTCTACGATTCCGACGCGCTCTCCTTCCGCGTCTTCAGGCTCGAGTACGACATCGAGCTCTCCCAGAAGAAGATCCGCGACGCGGGCCTTCCCGAGTTCCTGGCCCTGCGGCTGGCATTCGGGCAATAGGCGCCAGGCGCCTGGGTCCATTTCCGGCTTCCGACTGGGACCATCGGCCCAGGCGTGACTGCGGCCGCTGTTGTATGATTCCTCGGATCGGAGGATGCATGCCTGAGACAACGATGAAGCCGAGCCGCAAACATGGGCAGGGGTCGAAGATATCCTCGACCGCGTCGCGCGTGTCCAGCCGCCTCGCGTCCCCCATCCAATCCCCTGTTCCCATGAGCAGCGGAAGGATCCAAACCTCCGTTACCCTGGTCGCCCACCGCCAGGCCTACCACTGGTTCACCGACCGCGGCCGCTCCCGCGTCCTCGTCAAGTTCTGACCTGATCGGCGGCGGGAGCCCGACACGTCGGAAAAACGTCCCTCGAACCGCCCGCAAAATACGCTAGAATGGGCAACCGGCCTGTTCGGGCCAGCGCTATGGAAGCACGGACGAAGGAGAGGGATGCATGAGGCTGCCGGCCTGGGCGGGCAAAACGTTCTGTTTCTCCGCCGTATTCCTCATATCCGGCTGCATGGCGCGGAATCCTGCGACCAAGGCGATGGTTCCAGACGCCCCCGGCAGCGAGGCGGGAGTCCTTTTGCGGCATCTGTCGTATCACGACGGCGTTCTTGAGGGCGAACTGCTGAATCAGTCGCAAAGAACGGCGCAAGTCGTCGTGCTTGAGATATCGTTCCTCGACCCACGGGGAATGCCGGTATTCACCCAGGATTTCAAAGCGGTCCCGGGAGGCGACGGGCGCGCGCTGTTGCCCCGGCAGGCGAAACATTTCAGCTATGGATTGAGACTGGCGCAATCCGAGAAGGTCTCCATTGTCGGAAGAATCAAGACGATAGAATGACATCTCCTCGGGGAAAAGATCCCGTCTGCCTCGTGGATCGCCGGGACCACTTCGACCTGTGCACGACGCTGCGAATCGACACCTCCGGGTTCCACGGACACACCGCCGCCGAGCATCCCGGCATCGAGCTTTGTTTTGCCGCGGGGGACACGAGGCATCAGCGGTTCTTTCGCGGCAAGAAGTGGGTGGTCGCAGACGACAGGGCCATGGTCTTCAATGCGCTTGAGCGGCATGTCGAGGCGTGCTCGGAAAACCCCGACCAGCGGGACTTGCGGGCGGTTATCATTCATTCCGGGTTCCTTGACGGGCTGTTTGAGGATGTCGGAATAGACGCCGACGAACTCGTTTTCGACGAGCCGCTCGTCCATCTCGCGCCGGGCATGCGCGGCGCGCTCGGCGCCCTGTTCGCCGCGGCCGCGACGCCGGGCACGTCGAGAGTCGTCGTGGATTGCGCGCTGACGGAACTGGCGATCGAGCTGACGACTCGTCTTTCGCACAGCCGGAGCGCGCCGTTGCGTTCGTTGGAGAGAAGGGGATATTTCCCGGGTCCGGCGGCCCGGGCGCAAGACATCTTCCGTAAAGAGCTGGATTCGCCGGACCTGGACCTGCGCGGGGTCGCCGAGCGCGTGGGCCTGAGCAAGTTTCATTTCGTGCGCGCGTTCAGCGCGAAGACGGGCATCACTCCCATCCAGTATCTCAACCGCCTCAGGATCGACGTCGCGAAACAAAAGCTGCAATCGGGCGCGCAACCGGTGACCGAGATAGCGATGGACGTGGGCTTCTGCGATCTTTCGGCGTTCAATAAGGCGTTCAAGCGGCATGCCGCGATGTCGCCCACGCAATACCGCAATTTATTCCAAGCGCCGCCCCGCGGACAGGATTAGAATCTCAGGCATCGAATCCATCCCTGGAGGTGAACGGCCAATGTCTTCCCAGCAAAGCAAGCTCGCAGACGAGATCCGCGGTTTCTTCCCCAGCCCGCATAGAGTGATCGCAATTCTTGCCACGGTCGATGCGGAGCGGAATTTCGCGCCCGAAACGCGTCCGATGACCCTGATGGAATCGGGTTGGCATTTCTACGTGGCGACGGGAACAGGAACGCGCAAGGCGCGCGAAATGAGGACCCATGCCAAAGTGGCGGCGCTTGCGACCTTCCGGAACGAGAAATTCTCAGGGTATCTGAGGCTCTCCGGCGCAGCGGAGCCGGTGGACGACCCTTCTGAAAGGAAACGGATCGCCGATTCCGCCTCGTACAACCTGGAATGCCGCTGGAAAGGGGGGGCCGGCGATCCGGACCTCGCGTTCTTCCATATCGTGCCGGAGCGGATGGAATACATGCGGCCCGGGGATGACGACGCGAACGACGTCACGAACGCCCTCCTGGGCGCCCCATGTGCCGGCGGGGGAGGGGAACAGGACGGCCGTTGGACCAGATACGTCATCACGCTCTCGCGCACGAACAAGCCCATGACCGAAGCCCTGGTGCGCAGGCACGTGGCGCACCTCAAGGAGCTTGACCGGCAGGGCAGGCTCGTCCTATGCGGCCCCTTTCAGGGCCACAAGGGCGGGATGGTGATCGTCCGGGCGGATTCTCTGGAGGAGGCCAAGGCTATCGCCGAGGCCGATCCTTTCGTCAAGGAAGGAGCCGAGACCTACGAGCTGAGGGCATGGGAGCTTTCCTGCGAGCAGAACAACCACATGGGGATGGGATAGCGGCGCGATTTTCATGGCAAGATTGCCGTTGAAGGAGGAGGATTTCGCCCGTTGATTTTCCAGGTCAATCGTGTTAAACTTATAGCATGACAGCGCAACAGGCCACCGTCGAGGTATTCTGGACCGCCTTCAAGGCGCTTCCCAGGGCGGCCAAGTGGGATATCCTGGCCCGGCTGGTGGCTGATCGCCAGCTCCGGCGTGAGCTGGAGGACCGGATGGACGGCGAGGCTGCTGATAGGGCTCTCAGGGAGCCCGGCCGGATTCCCTGGGAATCGCTCAAGAAGGGCGCAAGATAGGCCGCGTGTCCTATCGAATCGAGTTCGCTCCATCGGCGGCGCGCGCTTTCAAGAAGCTCGACCGATCCGTTCGGGAGCGTATCATCCCGAAGATAGACGCTCTTGTTGTCAATCCCAGGCCCCACGGCGCGGAGAAGCTCGCGGGCGTGGAGAATCGGTATCGGTTGAGGGTGGGCGACTACCGCGTCATCTACGCCATCGAGGATGGCCTGCGTCTTGTGATCATCGCCGTGATCGCCCATCGGCGCGAGTCCTACCGTTGATTCCCTGGAGCCGCGCGCGGCAGGAAGCCTCACGACGGAGGGAGGAATTTTCCGAAAACCTGTCGAATCGCTCAGAACAGCCGATCCAACTTCCCCAAATAGACTAAAATAACCGAGCCGGCCGAAAAGGGATAATTGATGAAGAGCGGAAATGACGGGCCGGTGATTGAGCTGAAGTCTAACGTTGACACCATTATGAAACATGGGTTTGGTACGCTCCTGTAGGTGACAGGACGCTGTCTTTCCAGCCTGTTCCGGGCCCCTTCCAAGTCCCTTTTTCCCCTGGCCGCGGTCCTTGCGGCCGTCCTCCTCCTGGCCGCGCCAAGCCCGGTGCGCGCCGCGAACCCCTCTCTCTCCGACGACTTCAAGAGCATGATGGACTGGATGAGCCAGGAGCTCGCCCAGGGCATCGCTTTCAACGCGGGCTCGACTTTCGATCCGCCCATGGAGGTCCACGGCGGCAAGCTACTGCCAGACATCAGCCTCGGCGCAGGGACCGTGCCGCTCGACAAGTCCAAGTTCCCCGTGATCCAGGCCCAGGCTCTCAGGGATATGAACGCGGCCAACATCTTCCCTGCCAAGGTGCTCATCCCGAACCTGGCCGTCCACCTGAGGGCCGGCTTGCCGGCCCGCTTCGACATCGCGGTGCGCGGCGCGAACATGACCACCCCGTCGAACTACGAGATCAACCCGGGCACGATAGGAAAGGGGCAGAGCAATTCCATCGGCTTCGGCGTGCGCCGCCACTTCTTCGGCGGCGAGGATCCCCAGCTGACCTTGGGCGCGAACTACAACCACGTGCTCGGCGGGTTCACTTTCGGGACCAAATTCAACGTGGACAACATCAGCGGATTCTCGGCCGAGAGCCAGGTGAGGGGCGACCTCGACTGGAACGTCAACAGCTACGGACTCACCGCGGTCATCAGCAAGACCTACGGGAAATTCATCCCTTTCATCGGTTCGGGCTACAACTACGCCACGGGCTCGGTCCACGCCAGGCTCTCGGTGGCGTCCAACACCCCGCTCATCTCGCCCATCCAGGGCTCGTCGAGCCGCAAGCCCGAGCCAGATTCCGCCCGCTTCATCCTGGGCACCCAGTGGAACGCCAAGTGGGTCAGCCTCTTCTCCAACGGCGAGATCAAGGTCCTCGGGGACCACTCCGGAGAATCCTGGATCGTCCAGTTCGGCGTGGTCATGCCCTTCCGCATCGGCTGGAGCCGCAAGACCGCCAAGGCCCGCGCCAAGTCCCGGTCGGCCCGGGAAGAGACCGTGGAGGATGGCGTGGAGGAGCCCACGGGATCCTATAATCCCCTGCCGGCCAGGAAGACTCAGCCAGCCAAGAAGCAGGAACCAGCCAAGAAAGGGAAATCCAAGCCCAAGCCTGCCCAGCCCGCTGAGTCGGATTCCGACTTCTTCTACATCCAGTAGCTTGCTAAGAACCCCAGAGCCTCAACCCGGGAACGCGGCGGAAATGATCATCGTAGGTCACCAGGACCGAGCCCGTCTCCACGGCCTGAGCGGCCAGCCAGACGTCGTTGACCGGGGTGGGCGTCCCGGCGCGCTTGAGGCGGTCTTTGATCTCGCCGAAGATCTCCGCGGTCTCGATGGTCAGGAGCAGGGAGGAGACGGTCGGCTTGGCCAGGAACTCCCTCAGGATGCGCTCATTCTCTTCCCGTCTGCCGCCTCCTCGAAATCCGGCGTGCAGCTCCCCAAGGACGATGACGGACAGGTAGACGGTGTCTGCGCCGGCCAGGGCATCGAGCACGCGCCGGTCTCCTGAGCAGAAAGCGGCGTAAGCGTTGGTGTCCAGCAGGACCCGCGTCATGCCCAATCTTCGGGATCGACGCGTTCGAGGTCCCGGATCGCCTTCTTGAAGTCCGCGGCCTCCCTTTGGGACCAGACGCCGCACAGCGGCTCGAAGTCCTTCCGGCGGTCGGTCCTGGCAGGGGAAAGGCCTATGGCCTTGGCGAGGAGTCTCTTGATGAGCTTGTTGAGGCTCAGTCCCCCTTCGACGGCCTGCCGTTCAAGGCGCGCCGCCAATTCGTTGTCCATGCCGTGGATGGTGATGGATTTCATTTGAGCCCTTTTGGGTCAACTAATGGTTCAATCCTAACTAATATTATGGTTCACATTCCCCTGGTTGTCAAGGGGGTGTGACGCCTTCGGCGCCTTCTAGGCCCTATGTTCCCAGGGGCCTAGGCCGAATTCCTCCCGGACCTAAGGCCCTCCGGCCCATCACAATATTCGCCCCTGTCGTTATAATCCCTAATGTTAGGGAATCGGCCTTTGTGATATATAAGAAACTCATCTCCGGCGGATTGAGCGCCAGCATTGTCCTGCTTTCCGCAGGCATGGAGCCCTACCGGGTCTTCGCCCAGGAGATGGTCTCCCCCAAGGTCCGATCTTCGCCAATCAACGGGTCCATGACACTGCCTGTTGGAAGCGTCCGGGGAGGGTTCAGCGGCACGCAGACCCGGAACAGCGGGGAGATGAAGCTCTCCGGTTCCGTGGTCGCTCC
This sequence comes from Elusimicrobiota bacterium, assembly GCA_016234805.1. GTDB lineage: Bacteria > Elusimicrobiota > Elusimicrobia > UBA1565 > UBA9628 > JACQWX01. Next base: position 18,843 of record JACRNU010000044.1, on the reverse strand, counting down.
AGTGGGAGGGGTTGTGACCGTGGTTCCCTCCGGCGCCTCCCTGGCCGCGCCTGTGATGGGCGAGACCGCGATCCCCGGAGTGGTGGTTCCTGTTCTGACTCCCATCCTTGCCGCGCCAAACGCTGAAGCTGACGCGCCTCAGTCCCGGTTTGGAAAGATGGTCTCGGACCTCAAGGCTCCCTCGCCGTTGGGAGGAGTGGCGCAGGATGCTCCTGGCGAAGCCAGGGCCGCGGCCGGGCAGAAGGATTTCGACATCAGGCTCGGGTTGGAGGGAAGTGCGGTGTCGGACAGGGACGCGGTTGCGGCAGCTCCTGACTCGCTCGGCCGGAGCGGCCTGATTCCAGCAGGGACCGAGGCAGGCTCTCCTTCAACGCAAGGTCAGGAATGGGAAGTCCCGTCCGCGGCTGGTTCCCGGGCTGATCATAGGTCCGCTTTCTTCGGCGCGTCTTTGGCAGCGGTTGCCGGAGGGGTGAGTCTGGCAGCGCACGCGGTGTTGACGGCAGCGGGCAAGGGCATCGCTTTGGTCTCTCCCTCCATCCTCTCGAACGGGCCTTCAGCGGTCTTGACGGGCCTGGCCCTCGCGGCCCAGGCCGCGGCGCTCTCAGCCGGGGTCGCCGGCGCGGTGTTCGTGACCGCAGCGGTGGCGGCATGGGCCTCGTTCCGCTCAGCCATGAGGCGCGGGAGCAAGGTCTCGGAGGAGGATTTCCAGAACTTCGTGCGCGAGGAGGCCTTGTCCGGCAGGCTCGACCCGGGCCTGGTGCCGCTCATCAAGCCCTACCGGAAGATCGGCAGGTTCGATTTCAGCTACGGCAGCCACCTCAACGGCAGGATCTACATCAGGCCGGAACTCGTGGCCTCGCCCGGCCTCTTCACCACGGTGCTGGCGCATGAGCTCGAGCACTTGAAGGACCGCAGGGCGCGCGGTCCTCCGGCCCGCGGGCTCGCGGGCCTCTGGGAGCGGCTCAAGCTCGAGACCAAGGCCCGTCTGGCTGAGCGCAAGCACGGCGGCTCAGCCGCGGATTTCCACATCCCGGTGCTGGAGCGCAGCCTCAACCGCGCCCAGCTCTCGCTCAGGCGCGAGGCGCCCTACGACGTCCTGGTGCTCAACCCCGCCTCGGACAGCCTCTCGGACCCCAAGGTCTACCGCCAGCTTTCCGGAGGCATGGCCCGCCTGGACACGGTCCGCACCTCGGACCCCATGGCCGTGCTCAAGGCCCCGGAGAATCTCAAGCGCTATAAGGTCGTGGCCGTGGACCGGCCGGTCGGGGTCCTGCCGTCCAAGAACAGCGTGGATGAGCGCAAGCTCAACAAGGTCATGCGCTCGCTCGACGACCTCTATGTGCTGGGCACCCGCATGCAGGGCAGGCCGGTCTCCTTCGAGCCCGGGTCCAAGGAGCGGAAACGGTATTCCAGGCTCCAGAACGCGGCGGCCAAAGTCCAGCCCGGGAATCAGGCGGCCGCGGACCGCTTCGAGAAGCAGGTGAGGATCTTCTGGAAGGACATCGCCCGCGACCAGCTGACCGGCATGGGCGTGACGGAGTACATCGGCGCCCTGTTCGGCGCCCTGTCGGACAAGGGGCTTGCCTTCCTTTCGTTCAGCGCCGAGGACCGGGGGGTGGAGGTCTGGGAGAAGCTGCTCCGGTTCTGGGAGCCTGCCGAGGGCGGGCACTTCAAGGTGACCCGCGTGGACCTGGAGAACGGCGGGCACATCCTTGTGGCGCGCAAGCACTCGGCCCAGGTGGGGCTCTGGATCAAGCCCAAGCACCTGGCGATCGGCGCCGAGGGGCCTTCGGTCGGCGTCATCCCGGTCTCCATGGAGCGGGTGAACTCTTCTCCGGAGAAGGCCCGGGCCGGCCGGGAGATGCTCGAAGCCGCGGGCTTCGGAGAACAGCTCAAGAAGCTCGACGCCCTTGGGGCGGAGATCAGGGACATCTACGGCGCGGACGTGGGCAGGCAGGAGATCTACGTCATGGTGCCGCGGAACCGCACCACGGCCATCAAGCGCATGGGCGCTCTCTCCTCGATGAGAGTCGAGGCCTCCAAGGCCGGGTTCGAGCCGCACCTCATGGATTCTCCCGAGCTGCAGGAGGTCCCGCCTGTGTGGCGCTCGGGCTACACGGGCAAGGACGGGGCCATCCTCCTCATCGGCACGGGCGGCGACGTCAACCACGAGGATTTCGGGGGCCGGCTGGAAGTGGTGGACCGCGTCAACGAGGGGCCCGAGGACTGGATCGGCCACGAGACCGTGACCGCCTCCATCGCCATGGGCGACGGCCGATCCTATCTGGGCCGCATCGCGGGCATGGCCCGGGCCGCCAAGGCTATCGTGGCCAAGGTCTTCTCCAAGGACTCGCCCGGCGCCGCGGATGGGGACATCAAGGGCTCGGCGCTCGTGGCTCTCGAGCGCGGGGTGGACGTCATCAACGTGAGCCTGGGCTCGCGGGGGGGGTCGGCCGACGACCTGTCCCGGTTCCTCTCCGACATCACCCTGCGCCTCAACTCCAAGGGCGAGCCCGTGATCGTGGTGGGCTCCTTCGGCAACGCGGGCCCCTTCGACCGCACCGGCAGCCAGCCTTCCACCGGGGTCAACGTCATCGCGGTGGCGGCCGCGGCCAAGAGCATCTCGGACGGCGTGCCTGAGATCTCCTTCTACAGCTCGGTCGGTCCGGACGTGGACACCCGCTACTCCATCAAGCGGGTGCGCTTGAAGCCGGATATCACGGCCATCGGCGGGGACGTCACCACCGAGGGCAGCGACCCGGACGTGTACAAGCACGGGGTGACCGCGGCCAAGGCCAAGACCATGCCCGCGGCCCCCTCGGACTCCAAGGACGGCCGCCACACCCGGATGTCCGGGACCTCCATGTCCTCTCCCATGGTCGCGGGCATCGCCCTCCTTCTTAAAGCCGCGCTCAAGGGGTCGGGCGCCCTAAAGGGCTCTCCTGCGGGTGCCCTAAAGGGCTCTCCTGCGGGTGCCGCCACTTCCTATATTAAGGAGAACCTGCCGTTCGCGGTCAAGGCCATCCTCATGGCTACCTCGAAGGACATGCGGGTGCCGGCCTGGTTCCAGGGCGCGGGCCTCGTCAGCGCCTTCGAGGCGTACAAGCTCGTGCTCGCCTCAGCGGTCAAGGGCGTGGGGTCGTTCCTCAAGAGGGGCTGGCGCCGGGTGGTGGGGCCGCGGAGCGCTCTGTCGGACTCGGCCGCTCCTTCCGAGGCCGACCCATGGCGGTGGATCGCGGACCTCAAGGCCGTGGAAGACCTGGAAGACCGGGTCTACTCTACGGTGGAGGCCGGCAAGACCGAGCCGGAGGTGCGGTTCGAGGAGGACGGCGAGGACGGCACGCTCAAGCCCGCGGCTCCCGCTCCCCCGGAGGATGCCGCGTCCCCGGACAGCCAGAAGCGGTTCAATGAGGCCAAGAAAGAGGTCCTTCCCCGGCTCATCGAGGCCCTGAAGCACCCGGTGTGGCTCGTGCGGCGGCAGGCCGCCCTGGCCCTCTACAATCTGAAGGACCCCTCGGCCTCGGTGGCCCTGGCCGAGGCCGCGCTCAACGATCCCGACCTTCGCGTCAGCCAGATCGCGTTCATGGCCTTGGGCGAGGTCTCAAGCCACGCCATGGACGAGCTCCTAGCCAAGGCTTCCGCGGATGCCGCGCCCGAGAGGGCGGTCTGGGCCGCTTACGCATTGGCCCGGCGCGGCGACGCCTCGGGCGTGGCCCGGCTGGAAAAGGAGATCCTGAGCACTGACAAGAGCATGCGCTTCACGGTGGTGTGGCTCATGGGGCACATCGGCCGGCGGCTTTCGGCTCCCCAGGCCGAGCTGGTGTCGGGCCGGGCCAAGGATACGGCCGAGCGCGGCAACATCCGGCACCTGGCCGTGGCCGCCCTGGTCAACATCCTCATCGGCAGGCCGGAAGCCATCAGCGACAAGGTCATCCTGGACCTCCTGGACTCGAGCAGCCCCGAGAACCTGGCTTTGGCGCGCACGGTCTCCAAGTTCTTCTCCACCACCATGCAGAACAAGGAGATCCGCCAGCGGCTCAAGGAAGGGGCCTTGAAGGACGCCATCACCAAGTTCATCTACCAGCACCGGGCTCAGATCCACAAGCCCGGCGGTCTGGGCGAGATGGTGCGCCTGCTGGCGCGGCACCTCGGCATCCCTCTCGACGCGCCGACCCCGGTCCCTCACCCGCAGGGCCTGGGCGTCAAGGGCGTGGATTCCGCGCTCGGCCCCCTCGACATCATCGTCCGGCCGGCTGGCAACGCCGCAAGCCAGGTAACGGCGGAAACGCTCCCCGCGGACCTGCTCGGGAAGTTCGGCGCCGAGCTCAGGGGGGTCCTGCCGGTCTCCAACGCCCTGTGGGTCGCGGTGCCGGAGCACAAGCTCTTCGCCTTCGCCTTCGAGATGCGCAGGCGCGGCCTGGCTGCCGCGCGCTCCTCGGCCGAGTATTCCGAGGGGGGCAGGCCTGCCCTCACGCTCTTCAAGCCCTCGGGCAGCGCTGTCGTGTCCCTTGAAGAGGCGACGGGCGACGCCATCAACGCGGCGGATGGACCGTACCGCGGCGTGTCCGAGGCGCGCGTCATGGCGGCCCTGGAGCGGGCCATGGCATCGGTCAAGGACCCTCTCTCCGAACCCGTGGTCGCGGCCCTGGGCGTGGGCGGTCAAGGCGCCGTGGACCGGCCGCTCAACGCCCTCATCGACCGCCTCGTCCTGCGCAACTTCGGCATCGTCACGGGCGCGGGCAACGAGGGGCCCGGGGTCGGGAGCCTGCCTTCCCAGGCCCGCAGCAGGCTCGCCGTGGTCGTGGCCGCCGTGGCCGCGGACAACGCCCCGGAGCTCTATTCCGGCCGCGGCACGCCGGAGAATCCCGCCATCGCGTGGGCGGACCGGGCAGGCTCCGAGGACGGCGGCACGGCCGGGGCAGCGCTCAACTCCGCGGCCAAGCTCTCGGTCCTGGCCTCTGCGTTCGCCGCGGCCATGGCCCGGCAGGGCCGGCGCCTGCCCAACGGCTGGTTCCTCTATCTGGTCGAGCTCGTCAAGAAGGCCGCGACTCCCCTGCCTGGCTCCCGGCCCCACGAGGTGGGAGCGGGCCTCTTCGAGAGCGAGGCAGCCGCCGCCAAACTGCTCGAAGCCGGGGTCGCGGACCCTGCCCAGGCCGGAGAGCGGGCCGAAGATCTGATGGCCGGGGCCCGTCGGAGCGTCTATGGCGAGGCGGCCGCGTCCTCCGTCGAGCTCGCGGGACGCGCGCTCAAGGCGGCCGCCTCCCTGGGAGGGTCGGCCTACGGCTTCGTCAAGAGCGGCCTGGCCGCGCCCGGCGTTCCTGGCGCGGACGTGCCGCCTCCGCTTGACATGGGGAGCGGCCTGGCGCGGAAGGGTCCGGCCGAGTCCGCTCCCATCGCGGAGCGGGAGCTCAGGCAGGCCCTCGGCGACGGGACCGTGACCGAGTCCGGCCGCGTCCAACGCTTCGTTTTTCATTTGGAGAAGCCCTACGAGGAGTCCTTCACGGCCCGGTCCGCCGGGCTGGAGGGCTTCCTCTACAGCAAGCTGGAGCTGGAAGGCCAGGGATGGCAGACCGCCGCCCGGCTCGAGGACTACTTCGACTACCTGGAGGCGCTGTTGAAGCCTTTCCCGTGGGCCAAGGCCATGCTCGACGACCTCGGCCAGGTCAGGAAGTCCAAGGCCCCGACCGCGGAGAAGAACGAGAGGCTCAACGCCTGGCTGCTGACCACGGCCAAGAGCCTGCGCGGGTCCCTCGCGGGATTCTGGGGCCGCGAGGCCGGGGTCTACATGATCCTCTCGCGCGCCTACAATCGCCTGCGGCCCGGCAAGAACTTCCTCGATTCGCTCGACGACGCGGAGCTGGATTCCATCCGGGAGAGGACCCGCGCGAACACGATCTGGATCCTCGACATGTTCGAGATCGGCGAGATCAACCGCTGGGGCACGGGCGGGGGCTCGCCCTACGCCATCAAGGGCTACCACGTGAAGCCCGAGCTCGGCGGCGACGAGGCCTTGAAAAGCCTCGTGGAGCGCGCCCACGCCAAAGGCCTGAAGGTCGTGGTGGACTACATCCCCAACCACACCTCGCTCGACAGCGAGATGGTGGCCGAGCGGCCCGAAGGCTTCCTCCACGTGGTCCCGCCCCAGCCCGGCCCGGGCGAGGACCTCGCGGCGTACAAGAAGCGGGTGCTCTCCGCGGTGCCCAAGGACCACCTCGGCGCGCCCCTCTACTACCTCATTGAGACCGAGAACTATCCCGAGGACGGAAAGCGCGTCAGGAAGCACATCCTCATCCACCACCCCTACGAGGGCGGGGGCTACCCGATCCTCTGGGTGGACATGGCGCAGATCGACTACACCCAGCCCGCGGCGCGCGAGTACCGCCTGGCCGAGGCCAAGGGGATCTTCGAGCGCTTCGGCGTGGACGGCGTCCGGCGCGACATGGCCTACTTCGCGCTCAACCGAAGGTTCTTCGAGCACTGGCGCGGCGCCCTGGCATGGGAGCGCGACCACGCCCAGGACTGGCTGGCAGCCGAGCTCTCCAAGGCCGTCAAGGGCCTGGAGGAGCGGCAGAAGGCCTTGGGCGACCGGGAGTACCTCGACGAGATGCTCGACGCGGTCCGTTCGGTGCAGCCGGGCGTGTTCGTGTTCGACGAGGTCTACGACAAGTTCGACGAGATCAGCCGCTCGGGCTCGCACGCCTTCTACAACAAGACCGGCCTCTACGACGCCCTGGTCAGCGGCGACGCGGAGCGCATCCGCGCCGGCATGAGGGAGCTCGCGTTCCGCGACTGGCAGACCGGCGCGGCCGGGCTCGTGAACTTCATCGGGACTCACGACGCCGGGGAGGGCAACCCATTCGACAAGTTCGGCCGCAGGGTCCGGGCCGCGGCCCTGGCAGCGCTTTCCGTGAGGCCCTTCATCCTCTACAACGGCGTGGAGCAGGGCGTGGGCCAGAAGGACAACCTGATCGGAGACCTCGCCAAGTCCACGGACCGCGAGAAGGCCATCCCCTTCGACATCCCGGTCAAGATCGACTGGAGCAAGGCGGACGCAAGCAACCGCGACTACCTGGCCCTGCTCCTGGCCAAGGGCGAAGAGCACCGGAGCCTCCTGGCCGAGGGCGTCATGGACGTCCTCGCCCCGGACAGCGGCACTCCCATCGTGGCCTGGAGCGTGGGCTCCGCCAAGCCCGGCGCGAGGCTCGTCATGGCCGCGAACTTCTCCGGGAGCCGCGCCAGCGGTTCCTTCAGGTTCCCGGCCGTGCTCAAGCCCTTCGGCGCCTTCTCCCCGGAGGCCGGCAAGGACTACATCCTGCGCGACGTTGCCAACCCCGGCCCGGACAACAAGCCCGCGACCTACCGCCGCAGCGGCGCGGACCTGCTTCGCCACGGCTTCTATATCGAACTCGACGGCGACGGGGTGCACCTCTTCGAGGTCGAAGAGGTCGCGCGGTAGCCCGGACTCGAGGCCAAGGCTCCGCGGCCCTTGCCGGGAGGACCCCATTTTCGGTATAACATAGCCAGGCGTTTCGTTCGCATGGTCTTCGGGAAAAGGTGACCCTGCCGTTGGCGGGGAAGTCCTGACCGGCGGTATAGCCCGCGAACCCGTCCGAAGGACGGGCCGACGCTGTGGAATCCAGCGGCCGACAGTAGAGTCTGGATGGGAGAAGACCTTGGACCTCGGGGTCGCAACCCCGTGGGCCCGGGATTCTTTTCCCGGGCCGTTTTTATTCACGAGGAGCGTCATGTTCGACTCCGTGGAAGACGCCGTCGCAGCGATCCGCAGAGGCGAGATCGTCATCGTCACGGATGACGAGAGCCGGGAGAACGAGGGGGATTTCGTCATGGCCGCGGACAAGGCCACGGAGGAATCCGTCAACTTCATGACCAAGCACGGCCGCGGCCTGCTGTGCGTCACCATGACGGCCGAGCGGCTCTCCGGCCTTGGGCTCTCCCGGATGGCGACCAAGGGCCGGGGCTCGCCCTTCTCCACGGCCTTCATGGAGTCCGTGGACGCGGCCCGGAACGTGACCACCGGCATCAGCGCCCATGACCGCTCCGAGGCGATCCGCGTCCTGGCCGACGAGCGCAGCACTCCGGCGGACCTCGTGACCCCGGGACACATCTTCCCTCTCGAAGCCAGGCCGGGCGGGGTCCTCAACCGCGCGGGGCACACCGAGGCTTCCGTGGACCTCGCCAAGCTCGCGGGCCTGAGGCCCTGCGGGGTCATCTGCGAGATCCTCGCCGAGGACGGCAAGATGGCCCGCCTGCCCGACCTCATCCCCATCAAGGAGCGGCACGGGCTCAAGATGACCTCCGTGGCTGACCTCATCGCCTACCGCCGCAAGGCCGAGCGTCTCGTGGAGTTCGTGCGCCGGGTGGACCTCGCGACCGGCCACGGCCCCTTCGTCCTCAACCTCTACCGTTCGGTCGTGGACGGCGAGCACCATGTGGCCCTGGTGCGCGGCGACGTGAAGGGCGACGCGCCCGTGCTGGTGCGGGTGCACAGCGAGTGCCTGACCGGCGACGTGTTCGGGTCCAGGCGGTGCGACTGCGGCCGCCAGCTCGACGCCGCCATGGAGATGATCTCCAAGGCCGGCAAGGGAGTCCTGCTGTACCTGCGCGAGGAGGGCCGCGGCATCGGCCTGGCCAATAAGATCCACGCCTATGAGCTCCAGCAGAAGAAGGGCCTCGACACGGTCGAGGCCAACCTCCAGCTGGGGTTCCCGGCGGACCTGCGGGACTACGGGGTGGGCGCCCAGATCCTCTGCGACCTGGGGGTCAAGCGATTGCGTCTCATGACCAACAACCCGCGCAAGATCGTGGCCCTGGAGGGCTATGGGCTGGAAGTGGTCGAGAGGGTGGCGGTGGTGTTCCCGCCGGACGAGCACAGCGAGAAGTACCTGCGCACCAAGAAGGAGAAGCTCGGACATCTGCTGTAACAGGAGGCGTCAATGGCCGTCAAAGAACTGTCGGGAAACCTCATCGCCAAGGGGCTCAAGATCGGCGTGGTGGCGAGCAGGTTCAATGATTTTCTGAGCAAGGCCCTGGTCAACGGCGCCGTGGACTGCTTCGTCCGGCACGGCGGGACCCAGGAGGCCGTGACCGTGGCTTGGGTGCCGGGAGCCAACGAGCTCCCCATGGCCGTGGAGAAGCTCGCCAAGATCGGCAAGCTCGACGCGATCATCGCGCTCGGAGTCGTCATCCAGGGCGCGACCCCGCACGCGGAGCTCATCAACAGCCAGGTCTCGCGCTCGCTCGCCAAGGTGGCTTCGGACGCCGGCGTCCCGGTCATCAACGGCGTGGTGGCTGCCGAGAACCTCGAGCAGGCCATCGAGCGCTCCGGCACCAAGGCCGGCAACAAGGGTTGGGCCGCTGCCCAGGCCGCCATCGAGATGTCCAACCTCTACAAGGAGATGGGCCGGTAGCGTGCATCCTGGGACGATCCGTCCCGAAGACTTTCGCTGGTTGAAGGAGGCCCTCAGCCTGGCCAGGCGGGGGGAGGGAGGCACGCGCCCCAACCCGCCGGTCGGGGCCGTGATCGTCTCCAAAGGACGGGCCGTGGGACGCGGCTGGCACCGCAAGGCAGGCGGGCCTCATGCCGAGGTCTTCGCGCTCAGGCAAGCCGGTCCCATGGCCAAGGGCGCGACCGCGTACGTGACGCTCGAGCCCTGCAGCACATGGGGGTTGACCGGGCCCTGCACCGAGCGCCTCATCGCTGCCGGAGTCCGGCGCGTGGTGTTCGGCGTGAGGGACCCCAACCCCAAGCACCAGGGCGCTGGGGCGACCGTGCTGAGGAAGGCCGGCATCAAGGTGGCCGAGGGCGTGGAGAAGGAGGCCGCGGGCGCGCTCATCCGGCCTTTTAGCAAGCGGATGCGGACCGGCCTTCCCTACCTGACGCTCAAGATGGCCATGAGCCTTGACGGCAGGATCGCCGAGCCCGGCGGCCTGTCGCGCTGGGTCAGCGGCCCGGGTTCAAGGGCCGTTGTCATGGAGCTCAGGCGCAGGGTGGATGCCGTGATGGTGGGCAGCCGCACCGTGCTCAAGGACGACCCGAGGCTCCTTCCCGAGGCAGGGCAGAACACTCCCTTCCGGGTCATCGTGGACAGCAGGGGGCGCACCCCTGTGTCAGCCCGCGTGCTCACGGACGGGAATCAGGCGGCTACCATCATCGCCACCACCTCGGCCTGCCTCGAGGGCCGCAGGCGGAGCTATCTCCGTTCGGGCGCGTCGGTCTGGTCGCTCCCGAAGGAGTCCGGCAAGGTGTCTCTCAAGGCGCTCATGAAGAAGCTGGGGGAGGAAGGCATCCTCCATGTCCTTTGCGAGGGAGGCGGTGAGCTCGCGGCGAGCGTGATCAAGGCCGGGCTGGCGGACGAGTACCTCTTCTTCGTGGCTCCCAAGTTCCTGGGAAGCCGCTCTCTTCCTGTCGTGGGCGGCAAGGGAGCCTGGCCTCTCGAATCAGCCCCGGGCCTGCGCTTCGAGTCCGTGGCCATGGCGGGCTCGGACGTGATGCTCCGCGCCTTTCCCCTCCCTTTTTAGGATGCGGCTGGCGCGGGGCTGGCCGCCTTCTCTTCGAGATGGCGGACGCGCGCCAAAAGCTCCGGCAGGCGCTCGAGCGCCGCGTTCATATTGTGCGTCTGCCTGGCCGGACGGGCGGGGGTGCCGAAATAGGCGGTCTTGGGCTCGGTGTCTTTGGCGACGCCCGACATGCCCATGATGATCGTGCCTTTGGCAAGGCGGACGTGGTCTAGGATGCTGACCATGCCCGAGATCATGACCCCGTCCTCCACGACCACGGAGCCGGCCAGGCCTGTGTTGCCCGCGATGTAGACGTAGCGCCCGATCCGGCAGTTGTGGGCGATGTGGACCTGGTTGTCGAGCTTGGTGTGCTCGCCGATGCTCGTGCTCTCGATGGTGGCCCGGTCGATGGTGCAGCCGGAGCCCAGTTCCACATGGTCGGCGATGACGACGTTGCCGATCTGCGGGACCTTGTGGCGTGCGCCGGGCTCGTCGTAGAAGCCGAAGCCGTCGGACCCGATGACCGTCCCGCCATGGACGATGCAGTGCTTTCCGAGCACGCAGTGGCGGCCGACCACGACGCAGGGGAACAGCACGGTGTCGTCTCCGACCACTGCGGAGGGTTCGAGGACCACGCCGGGATAAAGGACGCAGCGTTCGCCGACCGCGGCGCCGGCCATCACCACCGCGCCCGCCAGCACGGCCGCGCTCGCAGAGACCTTGGCTGAGGGATCGACTATGGCGTCCGGGGAGACCCCGGCCGGGAAAGAGGGTTCCCGGTCGAACTTCTTGAGCAGGGCGATGAGGGCCAGACGCGCCTTGCCTTCGGAGGCGATGAGCGCGCGGGGGAAGAGGTCCGCCATGGCGGGAGTCGTGAGCACGGCCCCGCGTTCGGCCGCTTTGGGGTGCCGCTTGAGCACGGCTTGCGATTCGATGAAGTAGACTCGGTTGTCTTCGAGGCCCTGGTCTTCGGAGAGCATCTCGATGTCGCGGACTCCCTTGATCTCGTAGTCGGGGGCTCCGCGAGCCTCCAGGCCCAACGCTGCGGCAAGTTCCTGCAAGGTCATGACTGCCTCCTCATCGACGGCTCTGTTCCATTCTACCGTAAATTGACTGGATGAGGGGGGTGTTAGGTCCCAGAAACAGCTTGGCCTGACGATGGCTTCTATCGGCCTTTTGGACCCGGGAATCCGGATTGTATCCGTACTCCCGGAACGGGTCCAGGATGGGGGGCTTTCCCTTAGCTGCTCTTCTCATGGTAACATTTCCCATGGACGGTCGGAGAGAGTCACTCCTGGACCTGCGGGTCGTGTCGTTTCGATTCCGCTTCCAGCGCCTGGCCCTCGGCCTCCTGCTGCTGGCAGGAGCGGCTCCGGCGCTCAAGGCCGAGACCAAGTTGGCGGACAACGTGACGGTCCATGGCTCCGCGGTATCCCGATGAGACCGAAGATGGCTATGCCGAAGGCGCGGCTGACGTTTCTCTCGCCTTGAACGGCTCGACCCAGTTCGTGGGGCATGGCCGCATCGCGCAGCACTCCCTCCTGCGCCTGAGGACCGCAAGCCGCCTGGGAGGGGACTTCTCGTCTTCGGTGTTCGAGCCGGGAGCGCTGGCCGATGCCAGGAGCACTTATCACAGCCTCCACTTCTCGGGCAACTACTGGCAGTCGCGCATGTTTCTGGTGGACGCGGGATTGGGCGCGGCCGTGGTCAACGATCCCAAAGCCCGGCTGGGTTTCAGCATGCACGCCTCGGCGGAGATCTTCCCGCGGCGGCCGCTGCATGGCTCGGTAAGCTACCGATTGGGATTTCCCGGCGGCCAGGCATACCATGACCTCGCCCTGCTGTTCGGATTGGGCTGGAAACGCGTCGGCCTTGACGCGGGCGGCAGGTTCTTTCTCACTCCGGGAAAGGACCTCATCGGTCCCGAGGTCGGCTTGCGGGCTTGGTTCTGACGACTTTCTCCGGAGCTCCTCAGCGCAGGGCTTCGAGCAGGTAGTTGGCGAGGAAGAGCCCGGTCATGATATACAGGATCGGGTGGACCGAGCCATGCTTGCGCCGCAGGAGCTTGGCCAGGATGTAGAACACGAACCCGGCCGCGATGCCGTTGGTGATGCTGTAGGTGAACGGCATGAGGACCGCGGTGAAGAAGGCCGGCACCGCCTCTTCTAGGTCGTCCCAGCGGATCTTTCCGGCCGCGTCCATCATGAGCACGCCTACTGCGATGAGGGCCGGGGCCGTGGCCGAGGCCGGGATCATGAGCGCCAGGGGCGCCAGGAAGAGCGCCAGGATGAAGAACCCGGCCGTGAACACCGAGGCGAGCCCGGTCTTGCCTCCGGCTCCGATGCCGGCCGCGCTCTCCACGTAGGTGGTGGTGTTGCTCGTGCCCAGGAGCGCGCCCACCGAGGTCGCGATGGAGTCCGCGAAGAGCGCCCGGTCGAGCTTGGAGGAGAAGCCTCCGCCCTGGCGCATGACGGCCTCGTCCTTGGCGTCGAAGATGCCGGCCTTGCGGCCCGTGCCGAGGAACGTGCCCACGGTGTCGAAGGTGTCGGTCAGGCTGAACGCGAGGATGACGGGGAAGAGCCCGCCCAGCCGGTTCCAGACTCCGGCGAGATCGAGCTGGAACAAGGTCGGGGCCAGCGAGGGCGGAAGGAAATCCCGGAGCGCGACCGAGGGCAGCCGGGTCACGCCGTTGACCAGGCCGAGCCCTGTGGTCAGCAGGATTCCGATGAGGATGGCTCCGCGGACCCGGAGCAGGAGCAGGGTGAAGATGATGAGGAGCCCGGCCAGGGAGACCAGGGAGGCCCCGCCGGTGAAGTCCACCATCCTGGGGATGACGTCCGAGGCCAAAGCCGAGGCGACCTTGCCTTCCGCGATGTTCGCGTTCAGGACCTGGCCGCCGTCCACCAGGAACTCCAGGAACCGGCCGTTCTTCAACCCGATGTACGCGATGAAGCGGCCGATGCCCGCGCCGATGGCGCACTGCAGGCTCTCGGGGATGGCCGCGATGAGCATCTTGCGGATGCGGGTCACGGTGATGAGGATGTTGATGAGGCCGCACACGAACACCACGCCGAGCGCCTCCTGCCAGCGTAGCCCCATGCCGATCACCACCGTGAAGGTGAAGAACGCGTTCAAGCCCATGCCGGGCGCGAGCGCGAAGGGCACGTTGGCGAAGAGCCCCATGCACAGGGTCCCGATGGCGGAAGCCAGGGCGGTCGCGGTGAACACGGCGCCGCGGTCCATGCCCGCGTTGGAGAGGATCAGGGGATTGACGAAGAGGATGTAGGCCATGGTCACGAACGTGGTCGCGCCGGCGACGGCCTCGGTCCTGACGTCGGTGCCGTGTTCTTTGAGGAGGAATCGTCGAGTGATCATATGGGGACGCCGCAGGGCGTCGCCGTATGGTATCAAACAGCGAGGGTCACTGGCTCATGCGCTTCGTGAAGGTCCTTCCCTTGTGGGAGAAGGTGACGCTGTTCTCCTGGATGCGCACCACCCTCACCGCCATATTGGAGGGGCCCACGGCAATCGTTTCGCCCTCCATCACCGCGTCTCCGTTGACCATGGCCTGTTTGGTGTCCGGCAGGGAGACGATCCCCTGCAGGGTGACGAATTGTTCCGCTGGCCGGTCGCGCTTCCGCCTGTGAGCGTCGGCCAGGTCCTTCTCGACCCTCATGTAGACGAGGGCTTTGAGGGCCTCCTCATCCTGGAGCTGCTGGTCATACGGAGAGATCAAGGGGTCCCGCCAGTTCACGGCCACCAGGTCGGTCAGGAGGGCCTCGACCGGCTTGACCACAGGTTCCCGGGCCGCGGGCGGCGGGGGAACCTCGGCTGTCTCAACCGGAGAAGCCGGCTGTGGGGCCGTTGCCGTGACCTGGGCCGGGACTGCGGCGGGAACTGTCGGAGGAGCGGGGCGGGGCAGTGGAGCCGTTGGAGGCTCGGCAGGGGTTTGGGACTCCTGGACCGGCTGGACGGCAGCGACTGGCGCGCCGCAAAGCTGCGCGTCCTTGCAGGGACACTCAGGCGCGGGGGAGATCGGATTGGTCAGCCGCGCCTCCTTGTCCGGGGGCGGGAAGACGCCGTAATAAGGGAGGGGTTTTGGCGGAGGCTCTTGGAGCCGGCGGAGGCGCTCTCCCTCCAGATGGTTGCGGTAGACCAGTATCGCTGGCACGGCGAGCGCGGCCACTACTAATAGCCAATTCAAGTCACCCCGGTTTCTCATAAGACAGGCCACCCCCAATTTAAGGGTAGTCCAGGGATGTTGCAAATTTGTTTGACCTTCCGGGGCTTCATCCCGTCGAGGGCGGCTTATCGGGATGGATGACGGGGGCTGATGAGCGCCTTCATCGTGGACTCTGATTCGGAGAAGAGATAGAGGTTCTGGTAGGGGTAGGTCCGCTGGGTCCCGGCAGGGCCGCGCTTGACGACCTGGTCAGGCCCGAATTCCATGGCGCCCGAGACCACGTCGGCGGAGAGGTCGTCCCTGCCGCTGGCTAGGCGCAGGGCCGAGGAGAAGTCGAAGTGGTCCATGAAAACTGTGAGGCTTCCCGGCACGAGCCGCGGTTTGAAGAGCACGGTCGCCCCGGCCGGCAGGGCCGCGGCGGCCGGCGCGGCCGCGGCCAGGATCCTTTCCTCCAAGTCCCATAGCGCGGCGTAGGTCCGGCCCGCGTGCCAATTGACGGCCGTGAAGGCCAGGACCGTGAGCCCCAGGAAGGCTTTCTGGAGCAGGGGAAGCCGGCTCAATGCCGCCGCAGCGCAGGCGAGCATGAGCCCTCCGGCCAGGGCTCCGCCTCCGTTGGTCCGGCTCAAGAGGCCGAAGATCTGCGGGGTGTACGCTTGGGAGAGGGCGTAGGGGAGGTAGGCCCCGATGAAGCACGCGCCAGCGGCGTAGCCGGCTGCGCGGAAGGAAGGCGCCTTGAGGTCCTCCTGGAACGCGAACGCGGAGGCCGCGGCCAGGCCCAGGGCCAGCCAGGCCGAGTCCATGATCAGGTCGGATCCGGCCAGGAACCCGGGGAGAGCGAGCCAGACGAGATGGAGCACGCGGTTGGTCACGCACTCAAAGCCTGCTCCGAAGACCTTGAGCCCATGCGACAGAGAGAGGCCGAGGACCTTGGGGTTCGATCCCTGGAGGACCGTGCCGGCGAAGCGCTGAAAGGCGAGCGCGAGCCCCAGGGAGAGGCCATAGGGCCACAGGGCGGCCAGGGACCGCGGAAGGGAGCCCCGGCAGCGGCCGGCTTGGACGGTGCCCGCGGCCAGGCCTCCTGTGATGAGCAGGGGCAGGAACGCGGTCGACTCGTAGGTCAGGACGCTGGCGAGATACAATCCCTGGCTGGCGAGGAGGAGGCCGAGGCGCCGTCCCTCGGCCCGGGTCAGGAACACGGCCATGCTGGCCAGGACGAGCACCAGGGCCACGGTCTGGGGCGAGGCCGCGAACCAGATGTGCGTGATGGAGCGGTTCGGATAGATCGCTGCCAGGAGCGCCGCGGCCAGCGCGAGCCGCGGAGAGCCTAGGAGACGCTTGAGCACGGCATAGAACAGCAGGGCCTCGGCGATCTCCAGCCCCACCATGAGGAGATGGTAGGACAGGGGCTTGAGCCCGCCCACGGCGAAGAAGAGAGGGAACTGGAGGATCTCGACCGGCCGCGTCCAGTATCCTCCGCCCGAGAAGGCCTTCACGGCTCCGACGAAGCCCCCTCCCCGGTGCATCATCTCGAGGAAGGTCCAGTCGTCGTAGTAGAAGCCGAGCTTGTGGGAGTGGATCCCGAAGGAGGCGATCACGGCCGCGGCGAGGCACAGATAAGGAAGGATGGCTTTGGAGCCCATGGCGTCACGGTATGGTATCAAACGGCGAAGGAGGTCGGGCAAGCGGTCGATATGTTACCATCTGGCCCCATGAGGCCGTCCAGGCAGATCGTCTTCCGTCTGATGCTCGCGGCCATGGGAACGCTTGCCGGCCTGCTGTGCTCGGAGCTCCTGCTGCGTCTGGCGCTCAGCCGCTTTCCGCGCATCGTCCACGCCTCCCAGAACCTGTCGGACGTCTTCGGCCTGGTCTATGAGAACATCCCGAATTTCAGGAACGTGGATCCCAAGTGCTGCACGTACATGACCAACCGATGGGGGCTCCAGGGGGAGGACTATCCCATGGAGAAGCCTCCCCATGAAGCCCGGCTGCTGATCCTCGGAGACTCCATCGCTTTCGGGTGGACCAGGGGGATCGAGCGCCTGCAGCAGACAGCGGCCAGCTTGATCGAGGAGGGGCTCAACCACCGGATGCCCCAAGGCGGGAAGGCCCGCGTGGTCAACTGCGGGACGCTGAGCTACAACCTGTGGGACTACTATTTCTGGCTGCAGGGCAAGGGCTGGAAGTTCCAGCCCGACGGCGTCGTGGTCTTCCTGTGCCTCAACGACGCCGCGCCCAAGGCCCTGGCCCTGCCCTTGATCACGCCGGGGCAGAAGCTTCCGCTTTCGTTCCGCCTCAGAGGGATGCTGCTGAGGAGCCGGCTGATCTGGTTTGGCGTCTATAAATGGCGGGTCCATGAGCGCATCGCCAAGGCCTGGCGCAGCATCTCCGGGAACAACCCGCTCTATTCCACCTCCGCGGAGGTCCTCAGGAAGGTCGATCCGGACACGGTCTCGGCCGTGAACCACTACGGGAAAACGGAGGGGTTCGACGCCGAAGCCCTGGCCGAGACCTACCGGGAGATGTTCCAGGAGGAGACTTGGCCCAGGGCCCTGGAGGTCCTGAAGACCATCCACCATGATGTGCGCTCCCGCGGCATGTTCTTCAGGGTCGTCATCTTCCCCGTCGGCTATCAGGTCCTGCCCGGCTATCGGGACGAACGGCCGCAAAGCCTGATCCGCTCCTTCTGCAAGAAAGAGGGCATCGAGTTCGTGGACCTGCTCGGCCCCTTCCGGGAAGCCTTCCGCCGACAGGGCAAGGTCTTCATCGACGGAGACATGGTTCATCCCAACCCGCTCGGCCATCGCATCGCGGCCGAACAGGTCCTGGCTTCCCTGGAGAAAGAGCCGGCGTTCCGTCGGGGTGTGCTATCATTAGAGTTCTCAGGGAGGACGCCATGAGTGAAGAGACCCTCAAAAGGATCGAAGCAGCCATCAAGAGCATCGAAGCCGGGAGCAGCCCGAAAAGACCTGAGCTTCTGGGCCTGCTCAAGACGCTCAAGACCGAGGTCGAAGGGCTTGCCGGGACGCACGGAGAACAAGCCCACAGCATCGCGGGCTACGCCGCGGTCGCGGCTTACGAGGCTTCGCGCAAGCAGAAGGCCGAAGAGATGCTCAAGCACTCGGTCTCGGGGCTTTCCCTCTCGGTGGAGGGCTTCGAGGCCTCTCATCCCAGGCTGGTGGAGACCGTCAACAACATCTGCACCATGCTGGCCGGGATCGGGGTCTAGTGTTCACCGGCCTGATCCAGGACGTGGGCCGCATCCTCGAGGTCCGCAAGGCGGGCGTGGGGCTGTGCCTGGCCGTGGCCGCTTCCAAGCCCTGGGATCCGGCGCTCGAGCTCGGAGAGAGCGTGGCGGTCGACGGCGTGTGCCTGACCTTGAAGGACTGCCGGGCGGGCCGCATGCGCTTCGACGTGCTGGGGGAGTCCGCCCGGCTGACCGGGCTCAAGGACAAGAAAGCCGGCGGCCTCGTGAACCTGGAAAGAGCCCTGCGCCTCGAAGACCGCCTGGGAGGCCACCTCGTGACCGGGCATGTGGACGGCCAGGGCCTGGTCTCACGCCTGGGCAGGGAGGGGGGCGATCGGGTCCTGTGTGTCACGGCCGCCGCCCCCATCCTGGCCGGCATCGTGCTCAAAGGCTCCATCGCCATCGACGGGGTGAGCCTGACCGTGGCCAAGCTTTCCAAGACCTCGTTCGAGGCGCGGATCATCCCCTTCACCTGGGAGCACACGGCGCTTCGGGCGCTCCGGGAAGGCGACCGCGTCAACCTGGAGACGGACCTCGTGGGCAAGCACGTCCAACGCTGGCTTGAGTCCGGCAGGTCCCGAGAAGGACCCAAGCCGGGCGCGCTGACCTGGGAGAAGCTCAGGGCCGCCGGGTTCTGAGGGGCGCTGAGAACAGGCATGAGGTGGAAACGTCGGGAGTCCAGGCATTTCGTCTTTCACTTCACGGCCGCTAAGCCGATGCGTTCGGAGGACTTCGGCTTTCACGAGGCGAACCTTTGTAACCTGCATTTCGACCCTCTTAGCCACTAGGTCGGCCTTCTTGCCACAATCTCCGTCGTAAAATGGGTTCTACTCAAAGACTTGACAAACCCATAGCTAGTGTGATATCATACTAGCTATGGCCTTCTTTGTCACCCGAC
>JACRNU010000064.1 GCA_016234805.1 Elusimicrobiota bacterium | reverse complement strand
CTTCTCCGTCTGCACCGCGGACCAGGCCGTGGCGGCCCTCTTCCTCTGCCGGCGCATCCGGGAGGATTTCCCGCGCCTCAAGACCTGCCTGGGCGGCCCCTGGGTGGGCGCTTCCTGGGACGCGCTCCCGCGCTGGCCCGAGCTCTTCAGCCTGACCGACTTCATGGTAGGCTTCTCCGGCGAGGTCCCCTTGGAGCGGCTCATCAGGCATGTCCGGGGGGAGCTGCCCGTCACCGCCGTCGAGAACCTCGCCTACCGCCAAGGACGCAAGGTGCTCCGCACTCCCTTTCGGCCGAGCCTGCCGTTGGAGGACCTTCCCCCGCCGGCCCTGGACGGCTTCGAGCTCGACCGCTACGTCCAGCCCAGCCTGCCCTACCAGACCACCCAGGGATGCGAGTGGGGCCGCTGCAGTTTCTGCCATTGCGTCTTCCCCAAGCAGGCCTTCGACAGGAAGAGCCCGGAGAAGACCTTGCGCGAGATGGAGTCCTTGGCGCGGGGCACGGGACTCCGGAGCTTCGTCATGGCCGACCTGTCCACGCCGATCGACGTCATCGAGGGGATGGCCCCGCATTGGCGCCGCATGCGGGCGACCTGGCGCGCGATGGCTCGCGTGCACGAGCGTTTCACCCCGGCCTTCGCCCGCCGGCTCAAGGCCTCTGGCTGCGAGTACCTCTTCTTCGGCCTGGAGACCGCGGGCCGGGAAGGCCTGGGGCGTTTGCGCAAGGGCATCTCCCTCAAGACGGTCGACGCCACGGTCCGGGCCTGCGGCGAGGCGGGAGTGCGCGTGGGGCTGTTCACGCTCAACTACCCGGGCCAGCCCGAGTCCGAGCTCCTGCGCACCCTGGAGTTCTGCGTCTCCCGCCGCAGGTTTCTGGCCGACCTTGCCGTCAACCGCTTCAAGATGGGCCACTGGATGACAAGCTACAGCGACATGCCGGGCCGGCCGTCGTCCGCGGCGGCCCGCGACCTGAACAGCTTCGACCTGCCGTACGAGGCCGACGGGGTCCCCATCGAGCGCTTCCTCGAGCTCAAGTCCAAGGCCGAGGGGATCGTCAACGGCAATTCCGAAGGGCCCTCCCCGGGGGGGACGCCGCGATAGATGGCCAAGCCCAGATACGCGATCCCTTTCAACGGCGACTCGCGCCTCCTCGAGGAGGCGCTCCGGTCAGGGCAGGTCTCGGAGGTGTATTTCGCGGGGCCGTCGGAGAGCAACCAAAGCCACTGTCCCGACTTGAAGGGCGCGGACAGGAAGACCTTGGGCAGGATGATCGCGCTGTGCCGCGCCCATCGCGCGCGCGTCAACCTGCTCTGCAACGCGTGGACCCTGTTCTTCCGGGACCTGGAGGCGGGCTTCAAGTTCATCCGTTCGGTGCCCGGGATCGACGCGGTCACGCTCGCCGATCCCCTGGCGATATCGACCTTCCGGGAAGAACTCCCGGACACGGAGATCCAAGCGTCCATCATCATGAACCTCAACTCATATGAGAAGCTGGAAACCGCGCTGAAGGCCGGCATCGGGACGGCCACGCTTCCCTTGAGATTCAACCGCGACGCGGACTTCCTGGTCAGGGTGCGGGGGCTCAAGGAACGGTATCCGCGGTTCAAGATCAAGCTGATCGCCAACCACCACTGCAAATCGGAATGCCTCTTCGGCCCATGGCATTACATGCTCGGGGAAGCCGACGTGTTCGACAAGGATCTCTTCCTCAAGAAATCCTCCCTCAACAAGAAGATCTATGGCCCGGTGATATTCTGCTCAAGAACGGCTACGCCGACGTCTTCAAGCTCGTGAACAGGAGCTGGCCCTCCGACATATTGAAGAAGGTCTTCCGGGCTTATTTCACCCGCAGGCACAGAGGCGACCTGTTCGACATCATCAACGCGGAGAAGTACGGGGTCTCCACGTCCTGCGACAACGCCGGATTCCCGGCCGGCTTCGCGGAACGGGTGCTGACCTGCGACAAGACCTGCGAGAGCTGTTCCTACTGCGAGAATGTCGCGAAACGCCTGATCCGAGAACGGGATACCAGCCTCCCTCCTCAGGATTGGGACTAGCTAGTGCGCATCCTGTTGATCTCCTGCAACACGTCGAGAACCCCCTATCCGGTCTATCCCCTGGGGATCTCCATGATCGCTCACGCGGCCCGCCGCAGAGGACACGTTGCACGGACGCTGGATGTCCTGCTGGATGGCGAGCCGGGGATACGCTCGGCGGTGAAGACCTTCAGGCCGGAGATCATAGGGTTGTCCCTGCGCAACATCGATGGCGACGAGGACATGGAGCCGAAATCCCGTCTGCATGGTTATAAAGAGCTGATCCGCTGTCTGCGCGAGGAGATATCCTGCCCCATCGTCCTGGGAGGCTCCGCGTATTCTCTCTTCCCTGAAGCGATCCTGCGCGAAACGCGCGCGGATTTCGGGATCGTCGGGGAAGGTGAGCGCCTCTTCTGCGACCTGGCCGACCGGCTCGCGGGCGGTTTACGGCCGGCTGCCAGGATCCATTACAACCGTCGATCCCTGATCTCGGACCTGCCGGCTCCGGCCCGGGATGCGCGGATCCTCGGATACTATGCCGCCGCCGCGGGCATCGCGAACATCCAGACGAAGAGGGGCTGCCCCCTGGACTGCGCTTACTGCGACTATCCCTTCCTGGAAGGCAGGCATTACCGGTTCCGTCCGCCTGGAGAGGTGGCGGAGGAACTCGGCATGCTGCGCGACAAGCACGGACTAAGGAGGTTCGCTTTCGCCGACGCCGTCTTCAACGACACCGAAGGACGCTATTGGGGGATCGTGGAAGAAATCATCAGGCGGAAGATCAAGATATCGTGGACCGCCTTCTTCAAGCCCCGCGCATTCACCGCGCGCGAGGTCGGGGCGCTGAAGGCCTCCGGCCTGCGGTCCGCGGAATGGGGCACGGATTGCTCCACGGACCAGACCCTCTCGCGCATGGGCAAGGATTTCACCTGGAAAGAGGTCCTTGCCTGCAACCGGCTCTTCACCGCGGCAGGCATCGACAGCCTGCATCGCATCATCCTCGGAGGGCCCGGCGAGGACAGGAAGACGCTCTCCAAGGGCGTGCGGAACATCCTCGGATTGAAGAATTGCGCGGTTTCGACATGCGCCGGGGTCCGCATCTTCCCCGGGACGAGGATCCATGAACTGGCCTTGAAGGCTGGGGCCGTCGGGGCGGACGACGAGCTCCTTGAGCCGAGGCGTTATTTCTCGCCGCTCGTGAGCCCCGCGGCCGTGACCGCGGCCCATCGCCTCGTGGCCGCCGCGCTCCCCTCCGCGGGACCGGGACGCTCCCCCTTCAGTAGAGCGCGCGGAACCTGATCGTCCCCGGGATCCGCCGCAGGGCCTTCATGACCCCCTGGTCGTACTTCGCGCAGATGTCCGTGATGGCGTAGCCGATGTCCTCGTTGGTCTTGAGGTACTGGCCCTCGATGTTGATGCGGTGGTCGGCGAAGACGGTGTTGATCCGAGAGAGCATGCCGGGGACGTTGCGGTGGATGTGCAGGAACCGGTGGGACTTGACCAGGCGGGGGAGCTTGACCTGGGGGAAGTTGACGCTATGGAGCGTGTCGCCGTTGTTGACGTACGAGAAGACGCGCTCCGTCACGAACCGGGCGATGTTCTCCTGCGCCTCCATCGTGCTGCCGCCGATGTGCGGGGTCAGGATCGCGGACCGCATCCCCGCGAGCTCGCAGGAGAACTTCTCGTCGTTGCTCCGGGGCTCCTCCGGGAACACGTCGACCGCGGCCCCGCCCAGCCGCCCGCTCCTCAAGGCCCTCGCGGCCGCCGCGAGGTCCACGATCTTCCCGCGGCTCGAGTTCACGAGATAGGCCCCCGGCCGCATCGCCCGGATCTCCCGCTCCGCGATGAGCCCCTCGTTGGCGGCGCGGCCGTCCACGTGGACGGTCACCACGTCGGACTTTCGGAGCACCTCCCCCATGGACCGGCACTTGCGCGCGTTGCCCAGGGCCATCGTGTCCTCGACGTCGTGGTACAGGACCCGCATCCCCAGGGCCTCGGCCAGAACCGAGACCTGGCTGCCGATGTTGCCGTACCCGATGATGCCCAGGGTCTTGCCCCGGACCTCGTAGCACCCCGCGTGGCCCTTGTCCCAGACGCCGAAGTGGAGCTTGGCGCTCCGTTCGAACACGCGCCTGAGCAGCATCACGATCTCGCCCACCACGAGCTCCGCCACGCTCCGGGTGCTGCTGAAGGGGGCGTTGAACACGGCCACGCCCCGCCGCAAGCAGGCCCCTAGGTCCACGTTGTTGGTCCCGATGGCGAACACGCCCACGGCCAGCAGCCTCCCCGCCCCGGCCAGCCCTTTCTCCCCGATCCGGGTGCCCGAGCGGATGCCCAGCAGGTGCACGTCCTTGAGCCGTTCAGCCAGCTCGGGCTCCGGCAGGCTCCGGGGCAGGGCCTCGACCGAATACCCCTCATCCTTGAGCAGGGCCGCGGCCTGGCTGCTGACATTGTCGAGCAGGAGGGCCTTGATCCTGCTCTTCGGATAGGAAAGCCTCATGGGCAGGCCGCGCGTGAAGAGGAACTCGTCGAAGCTCCTGGCCACGGCGTCGGCCTTGCCGGACACGGAGCCGCGCGACGCGTTCTCGGTGAAGGCGACGAACCTGCTCCCCGGGCAGGCCCCCTTCATCTCCCAGTCCGTCCAGCCGTCGCCGATGATGGAGATGTCGCCCGTGAGTCCCAGGCCCCGGACGACGACCGCCTTGCCGTCGTCCCGGCACAGGGGGTTCTTCTCGTCGAAGCCCGCCACGGAGCCCGCCTCGTCGAAGACGAAGGTGTTCCCGAAGATGTGGTCCGCCGGGATGCCCATGGGCGTGAGCACCGGCAGCATGTAATCCTTGAAGCCTCCCGAGACCACGTAGATGTCCCGGCCGAACTTCTTGAAGAAGTCCTTGTTCCTGGCGAAGGACCGCGTCACCCTCCGCTTGAGGAACCGCGTCAGGGACGCGAGATGCTTCCGGTCGGGCCGGATCAAGCCGAGCCGGCGCCGCAGGGACTCGCTGAAGGGGATCTCCCCTTTCATGCCCTTCTCCGTGATCTCCCGGAACCGCTGGAGCGTGGCCTCCGCCCCGGGCCTGCCCTTGAGGCAGCGGGCCGCCAGTTCATCGAGCGCCTCGACCTGGATGAACGTGCTGTCGAAATCGATGATGAAGATTCTTTTTTCTGCCATAGCCGATGAAATTACATCATATTCTGGATACAATGGTGTCAGACGTTAAGGTGTGAAGTCTTCGTCTCTTAACGTCTGACACCAGCACATGGCCTAGCAACCAGCAAAAGACCCTTGACAGCCTCAGGCCTTCCGTTTACACTTTCCTCTATGCGAGCGTCGACAACGCTGGCCGCGTTCCTGCTTTCCACCGGTCTGGCGTTCTGCGTTCCCTCAGCGGCCGAACCGCCGGACAAGCCCGCGGACCCCGTCGCCGGCGACCAGTCCGAGGTCCGCCCTCCCAAGTTCGCTCCCCTGCAAGTGCCGCCCGCGGCGCCTGGCGCGGACGCGGCTTCGATCCGCATCCAGAAGTTCGCGGAGGAGCTCAACAAAGAGCTCGAGACCGCTTACCAGGAATCGGGCAAGACCGGGGACGCCTCCCTGCCCTCCGCGGTGATGGAGCGGCGGCTCCCGGAGCTCAACGAAGCCGCCGCATCCCCGGACCTCGACCCGGCCGTGCGCGAGCAGATCGCCAGGTACGACCTGCAGACCCGCAAGTTCGACCAGGCCTCCCGGCTCTCCGACATCACCCTGCGCTCCCAACCCGACAACACCGCCGCCCTCAACAACCGCGCGGGCGCGCGCAACGGCCTCGGCGACTTCGAGGGCGCCATCACCGACGCCACGCGCCTCACCGAGCTCGACCCGAACAGCGCGACCGGCTTCGCCCTGCGCTCACTCGCCTACTACAACTCCGGGAGATACCTCGAGGCCATCGAGGACGCCAAGCGCAGCTTGGGCCTCGACCGCAACGAGCCCACGGCCTTCTCGGTCCTGCGGCTCTCCGAGGGCCGCGTGCCGCCGGTCGTGAAGCTCCCCGAGGAGTCTCTCCGGCAGAGCCTCGACGTCCAGAGGGAGTACCAGGGCGTGGTCCACCAGTTCTCCCAGGCGCACGAGCGGAGCCTGCTCATCAACGCCGAGAACCGGCCTCCCTCAGTCAAGAAGTTCGTGGACGGCGCGGTCAACAGGATGGGGCTCAAGGATTTTTGGGGCGTCATCGACTACGCGAACAAGATCATCGAGGTCGCGCCCGACTACGCCGGAGGCTACTACCTCCGGGCCGCGGCCCAGAACCAGGTCGGGAAATACAAGGAAGCGGCGACGGACGCCTCGCAGGCGCTGGCCATCAACCCCAACGACCCGGCTCCCAGGGATGCGCGGGCCTTCGCCTACTACCGGATGGGAAGGCTCGATGACGCCATGGCCGACGCGAACCTCTCCCTGGAGCTCGCCTCCAACGACGCCTACGCCTACGTCAACAGGGGCCTCATCAGCGAGAAGCTGGGCGACTTCCAGTCCATGGAGGCGGACTTGAAGACCGCCGCGGCCTTGGACCCACAGTTCGGGCCGATCCTCAAGGATGCCCTGGCCCGCTCCAACCTGGAGAGGACCCCGACCCTGGCAGGGCCTCCGCCGCCGAAGTTGGGCCTCCCGGCGGCCCCCGAGGCGCGAGCCGCGCGGCGCAAATCGTTCGTGACCATCATCACGAGCTCGCTCGTGGGCGGGTTCCTCATCGCGCTCGGCCTGCTCCACATCATGAGCGGACAGTGGCAGAAGAAGCTCACCGCCGAGATCAGGAAGGTCCAGGGCTCCGGCGGCATCCGCCAGCCCTCGGCCATCGACGCGACCTACGAAGTCGGCCGGATCCTGGGCCAGGGCGGCATGGGCGTGGTCTACGAGGGCATCGACAAGGCGCTCAAGCGCCGGGTGGCCATCAAGATGCTCCGGCCCGAGCTCAAGGCCGACCCCCGCGACCGCGAGCGGCTCCTCGAGGAGGCCCGCACGGTCGCGGCCCTGCACCACCCCTCGATCGTGGAGATCTTCTCCATCCTCGACGACCCCGCGGGCCTCTACCTCGTCTTCGAGTTCATCGAGGGCAAGTCCGTCGAGCGGCTCATCACCGACCGGCGCCGCCTGAGCCTTTCCGAGACCAAGGCCATCCTCAAGCACGTCTGCCGCGCGCTCGAATACGCCCACCACCACAACGTCGTGCACCGCGACCTCAAGCCCTCCAACATCATGATCACGGTGGAAGGGAACGTCAAGGTCATGGACTTCGGCATCGCCAAGACCGCCCTGGAGTCCACCGGCGCGCTGAACATGACGAACACCGCGCTCGGCACCCCGTTCTACATGGCCCCTGAACAAGGGGCGGGAGCGGTCCGCAAGGAGTCCGACATCTTCTCCCTCGGGGCCTGCCTCTACGAGATGACGACCGGAGAGCGTCCTTATCCCTCGCCGGCCTCCACGCCCATGAAGATCGAGGCCGCCTACCCCAAGCCCTCGCGCCTGGCGCCCCTGCCCGAGGGCCTCGACTCCCTCGTCGACGCCGCGCTCCACCCCGACCCGGACAAGCGCATCCGCAACGCCCGCGACTTCTGGGTCTGGCTCGACAAGATCAAGGACCCGTCGGGCGCCCAGACCCCGAACCGGCTCGTCTGAACGGCCGCTCGGGAGGGACCCCGGGCAAGGCTCATCACGGAACCGGAAGGATGCCGCCGGCTCTCCTGAACCATAAGGAGACGGAACGCTCCTGGGATCCCGGGGAAGGGAAGCGGCGTCCCAGCATCAGACGCCGCTCACCCGCCGCACCGGCAACAAATCCCTTCCGGCCGCCCCCTGAGCTGTCGGGGGCCTGCCTTTCAACGGCCTAGAACTTCCAGCTCACGTTCGTGCCCACCACATGCGCGGTGTAGCCGTACTGGTTGGACCCGGCCATGAGGAACCGCGTGCTGTTCTCGGCCGTGGTCCATGCCCCATAAGCCTGGGTGTTGGCGAAGTCATGCACGGAGTAGCGCTCGTAGAGATAGTTGAGCCCGACCTTCAAGTCCTTGACCAGACTATAGGCCAGGCCCGCGCGGACCTCGTGGAGCCTGTTGGTCACGTCCGGCCACTCTTGCGCGGCGCCGTTCTCGAGCTTGGTTCCGCCGAATCCCGCGACCGCGGCCTCAGCCGCGTTCGGGTTCGTGGTCTCGAAAGCCATTCTGCTGTTCGAGAACGAATAGCCCGCGTTCATCTCCAGGGCCTCCACCGGCCGGATGACGGCATCCAGGGCGATGGTGTCCACGTCCTCCTCGATATCGGTGTTCCAATAGTTGAGAGGATTGAAAGCGTCGCTCATGTATCCGTTGTCGATGCTGCTGGCGCCATCGAAGGCGTCGTCCTTGGCCGCGTTCTGCATCCGACTCCTGCCGTACTCCCGGGTGTAATCAACGGAGAGGGAGACCTTCTCCGAGGGCTCGTAGGCGGCGTTCGCACCGATGACCCGGGACTCCTTCTTCTTGAGGCCGAACCTATTGCCCGTGCCAAGGTCGTCCGCCGTGAAGGTCCCGGACACCCCCACAGTGAGGGCCTCGGTCGGAGTCACGTCCACGCCGACATTCCCGCTGTGCCTCACCCGGTCAGCCCAGTTATAGTTGACGAGGCCCACTTCCTCCGGATTCTCGGGCCGGTCGCCCAGCCGGTAGTCGTTGGCCACGCGATGGGAGTATTTGTAGCCGCCATGGGCCTTGAGCAGGCGTCCCGCGTGATAGTCGAACCCGGCGCCCACGCCGGACTCGTTGGTCTTGCTCAGCCGGGTGTCGCGGAATGCGTACTGGTCCCAGAAGCCGTCGAGCTTCAAGGACAACGGACCGAACACCTCGTACTCGGTCCCCAACTCTCCAGTCTGCCGGGTATAGGAAGCAGGCTCGTTGTAGACCCCGGCTCCGCCGTTATTGAGCGTGGCGTTCTTGGCCGCCCTCCAGAAGGATTCGCCGTAGGCGGCGTAGCCAGGAAAGACCATCCGGTCGGAGTTGTTGTGGTAGTCGTAGTAGCGGTACTTGGCCTTGACCAAGAGACTGTCCACGGGCTTGCTGGTCAGGACATAGCTCTGCGTGAGGGTCCGGACCTCTCCCTTGAACCTCGAGTCCGGGAGGGCATTGACGCTAGTGACGTTCGTGGGAGCGCCGGCGACCCCGGCCATGGCCGAGTTCAGAGTGAACGGAAGCAGAGGCTCGTCCTGCCTGACCACCCCGGCGCCGATGGCAGCGGTCAACCGGCTGTGGAACGGAAGCTCGACCGACCCGGAGGCGGAAGCCTCATGCGACCTGCTCGAGGGAGGCAGGGCCATCTGGCCGCGAGCGAACCGACCGCGGCTGTAGCCGTTGTCCGCGAGCACGGCCGCGGCTCCGGCCTCGCTGGTCGCGGTCGCGTCAGCGGCCCTGAAAGGATTGGCCCACACGAGTGAGGCGTTCTTGTCGGAGAAGTCCGTCATCGTGTATTCGAGGTCCGCGGACCACTCCTTTTTATAGACGCCCAAGCCAGTGTTGAAGACCAGGGTCCGGTAATCCACAGGCTCGGCCAGTTCCAGTCCCTGCGTCAGGAACAGGTCCTTGGTGTGGGGAAGCCCGTTGGCGCCTTGATTCCAACGCTCATAGGTTCCTGAACCGATCTCGCGGAAGCCGTTGCGCCGCTCCTTGCTCGCCTTGATCCAGACATTCCCGTCCGCGAACGGCGTGAACTCAGCGGTGAAGGCAGCGCGCTCACGGTCGAGCTTGAACACCGTCGGGTCCTTGGAGGAGAGCAGGCCCTGGATGATCCCGCGCGTGGCCGCGTCCTCCCCAGTGGTATCGAGGAACGGGTTGCGCAATCCGCGGTCAGCGCGCGTCTCCTCGACCGCCTGCAAAGCCGCCTGGGTCTGGGAGTCGATGACGAGGTTCCGGCTCCCGGCGCCGCCCAGCAGGAAGAAGCCCTTGTCGAAGTTGTGCGGCAGGCGCGCGAAGGAGGCCCCGAGATGAAAGACGCCGAACAGGCCGCCGTCTATCTTGTAGGATTCGTCCTCGCGGGTGGCGTTCTTGACGCCGAAGTCCATGTAGTAGGGCGCGCGCTCTCCCTGGGAACTGAAGAGGATCTCCTGGGCGAAGAACCCGTCCCGCACGTCCCGATACTCGGACAGCTTCTGTTCCGAGCCGCGCACGTCGACTTTCTGTCCGCCGAAGTCCGCGGCCGCGTCGACCCTGGCCTTGCCGAACGAGAAGTCCAGGACCTGAGCCGCCTGGGCGGAGGGGACCGCGATTGCCAGGAGCGCAGCGAACGCCGCCCGGATATGGTGCCTTCTGATCATATGTTCTCCTTGAATGTGGTCGTTCGAACGAGGCATCGGCTACCTCTGCAGGACCGTGCCCGAGGGATGGTTCGATCCGTGGATCATGGCATGGCAGTTCACGCAGCCCTTGCCGTTGGCGTAGACCGAGTTGGTCCCCAGGGTGCCGCTCTGGTGGCGGCCCTGCATGTGGCACTGCTGGCAGAGGCGCGGCACCTTGGTGACGAGCAGCTTGTCGTTCGAGGACCCGTGGGGCGCGTGGCAGATGAGGCAGTCCTCCTTGACCGGGCCGTGCTCCCAGAGGAGCGGGGCCTTCTTCTCGGAGTGGCAGGAGTAGCAGGTGTCGTTGACGGACTTGCCGATCATGAGCTTTTCCGCCTGCGAGCCATGGGGATTGTGGCAGGAGGAACAGGCCATGACGCCCTTGCCGTCTTTCGACAAGGAGTCCCGGACCGGGTGCTTGGAGCGCTTGAGCATCAAGGCTCTGACGTCGCGGTGGCACTCGCCGCAGGTCTCGAACTCGTTCTTCTTGGCCAGCAGACCGCTGTTGCCGCCGTGGACCTTGTGACAGCTGACGCACCCCGCTTCCTTAGAATCATGGGCGCTGCCGGACCAGAACATCCTGGTCTTCTCGCCCGCATGGCAGGAAAGGCAGGTCTCGGAGCCCTTTTCAGCCCCTTCCTTTCCGGGGTTCTTGATCGCGGTCTTGTCGCCCCCGGCCGCGTGCGCCCCCCCTGGTCCGTGGCAGGTCTCGCAGGACTTCTCAAACGATACGCCCTTGACTCCCTCCAACGCCCGGCCGTGCCGGGTCGACTTGAGCGAGTCCACCTGAGCCTGATGGCAGGACGCGCACTGTTGGGCGCCGACGAACCCCGCCTTGCCGCCTTCCGCATCCGCGGCGAACGCTCCTCTGACGTTGCCCGACAGCGAAGCGACGACGAACCCGCAGAAGAGCACCCCTGTGGTGCAGGCCAAGTCTTTCAACCGCTTTCTCATGCTTCCTCTCCTGTTTCCTTCAAGAATCACGCTGCCACATGCTTGCAGTAGTCGCAAGATACCACTCGCGAAACAATCTTTCCATGAGCGCGCGGCACCCGGCAGGATGATTCGCGTCATGCGAGGAGGTCAACACCCGCGCTGACAAAAGTCATGTACTCTCCGGAGGAGGCGTGCTATAATAACGCCTGCCGACTACGACAATCGTTATGAACCAAGACGCCTTGCGCGCCATCCAGCGGGAGATACTGCTCTCCTTCTGGAAAGCGCACATCCTCCATCATGCCTCGGAGGAGCCCGTGGTCGGCCACTGGATGCTGAACGAACTCCGACGCCACGGCTATAACGTGAGCCCCGGGACCCTCTACCCCATGCTGGACCGCCTGCGCAGCCGCGGGTGGCTCGCGTGCAAGTCCGACCCGGCGGCCGGGCCGAAGAGCCGCAAGGAATACACCCTCACGCCCCAAGGCAGGAAGGTCCTCTCCCTGCTCCGCCGCAAGGCCGCGGAGCTCTACCGCGAGGTCGTGCTCGGGGAGGACGACGACTGATGAGCCCCGCTCGACCGACGGGAGGGTCTTGCTGCACCAACGGAGTCGCATGCCGTAAATGCCCCGTCCTTGACGTAGGTCTCCTCGGCGGCCTCGCGGCCGCCCCCCGTACAGCCCTGATGGCTGCCCGGCATGACCACCACTACCGCCGGGGGAACATCCTGTTCTACGAAGGCAACCCCGCGCTCGGCGTCTTCCTCCTATGTAAAGGAAAGGTCAAGCTCGTATACCGCAACGCCGCCGGAAAGGGGCAGGTCGTGGCCATCATCCGCGCGCCGAACATGGTGGGGGACAGGGCCTTCCTCGCAGAGGAACCCTACCGGGCCGAGTGCGTGGTCTTGGAGGACTCCTGCCTCTGCTTCATCGACGGCCGGGTCTTCCGGGAAGTCCTCTCCACAACCAAGGAGGCCTGCTTGTCCCTGGCCGTGAGATACTCGCGCCTGCTCGGCGAGGCCTGGTCGCTCGCTGCGGACCTTTCTCTTGGCACGGTCCGCCAACGCATGGCCGCCTTCATCCTGCGCAAGCTCGAGCACGACGGCGCGGATCCCAAAGGGTGGATCCCCCTGCCTGAGACCCGCCGGGAGGTTGCGGAGATCGTCGGGACCGCTTCCGAGGCGGTGTGCCGGTTCTTCGCCCGGTTCCACGCCGAGGGATTGATTGCTTTCGACCAGGACCGGTTCCGCGTGCTCGATGTCTCGGCCGTGCGGGAAATCGCGGAAAGTCCGGGTAGGAACGGCCACCGGCCGGCGCGAAGGCCGGGCCGGGCCGCCAGCGCCCAGAACCCCCGCCTGGCGTCCTGATCCCTGGGCCGCATC
This sequence comes from Elusimicrobiota bacterium, assembly GCA_016234805.1. GTDB lineage: Bacteria > Elusimicrobiota > Elusimicrobia > UBA1565 > UBA9628 > JACQWX01. The sequence goes on along the minus strand of JACRNU010000064.1, from coordinate 10,255 downwards.
CTTATCAACGGCCAGGTGGCCGCGGAGCACTGCTTCGCGCTCGCGCCCCTCAAGCCCGTTTGATAGACTTGCAGTCAGCCGCATCTGCCAGGAGGGTTCCCGATGATGTCTTCGCTCCTTTCCATCATTCTCGCCGCAGCCGTCTTCGCCGCAGCAGGTCCAGAAGCGGAGGGGACTCCAGCGCAGGCCGTGGCCGAGCCCCTGGCCAAGGCCCTGGCCCGCCCTCTCAGGCTGGCGTTCCATCCCTCGTTCGAGCTCTTCGAAGACATGGGCAAGCCCTGGCCGGGCAACAAGACCCTGGGCGCGCTGTGGGTCTACGAGCTCGACGACATGTCCTCGGTAGACGGATTGGCTGCTGAACCGGGAGGCACGGTCCTCGTGGCTGAGAAAGGAGCGGACAGCTACCGGCACACCCTGCGCCGGCTCGACCCGGCCGGGGTCCCTGCATCGAGCCTCACGGTCTCCGGCTACTTCGAATCCCTCCTGGCGGGCGACCTCGGAGGAAAGCCCGCGCTCGTGGCCCAGGACATGTACCACATCCAAGTCCTCGACCCGTCCGGCGCTCCCAGGTGGAAGGACACGCGGCAGATGGAATCCGCGGTCCTCTGCGACCTCGACAACGACCGCAAGGGGGAACTCGTCGGCGCCCTGGCCCGGTACAAGAACTCGGTGCTCGCGTTCTCGGGCAACGGCCGGACGCTGTGGTCCGTTCCGCTGCCCGCGGACCAGGTCCTCGGCGTGACCGCCTCCCCCCTCGGGGGCGCCGACGGCGCCCGAGTGGCCGCGTTCACGTCCCGGCGGGGCCGCGCGACCGTCCACATCCTCGATGGCCGCGGCCGGCTCCTCCTGGACTATCCGGACGACTCCTCTCCCGAGACCGGAGTGTTCGGCCGCTTCGCCGACGGCGCCCCGTTCCTCGCCACGATCGGCTCGCGCTGGCAGGCAGGCCACGACCGGCTGAGGATCTCCCGCCTCTCCGGCCGCTCCAGGAAGCTCGAAGCCGAGGCCGTGATCGGCCCGGCCCACGCCGTCTCCCTGACGCTCGCGGACCTCGACGGCGACCGCTCCCCCGAGGTCGTGCTCGGGACCGACAACGGCTGGGTCATGGTCTACGACCTCAAGGGCCGCCACCTCGCCCAGCGGCACTTCTTCGGCTCGATCCCCTACCTCGCCGCGAGCGCCCCGGACGCAGACGGCAGGCAGAAGGTCTTCGTGGCCGTGCGCGGAACGACCTCCATGGTCTACGCCGTGGGCCTCAGGGATGGGCTCTTCGCGGCCATGGCCGCGGCTCAGGTGATCTCTTCGACCACGGACGTGCTCGCGGCCGCGCCAGCGCCCGCACCCCAGACACCGGCCTGGTCCGAGGAGAACGCTCGGGCGCTCGAGGCTTTCCTGGACAAGGGGCCTGCGGGGCCCGTCGTGTTCGACGCGGACGGCACCCTATGGGCCGACGACGTCGGCGGGGCCTTCCTGCGGTGGCTCGTCGCGGAGCGCAAGCTGGTCAACGCCGACGGCAAGGACCTCTACGCCGACTACGAGGCCCGGATGCGCCGCGACAAGGCCCGCGGCTGCGCCTTCGCCGCCACCGTCATGGAGGGCATGAAGGAAGACGAGGTCCGGCGCCTGGCCGAAGAGTTCTTCTCGCGCCATTTCTTCGGCCGCATCTACAAGCCCATGGCTGAGCTCGTGGAGCGGCTCAGGGCCTCGGGCCGCCAGGTCTGGATCGTCTCGGCGAGCAACCGCTGGATCGCGTCAGCAGGAGCCGAATACCTGGGCATCGAGCCGGAGCGCGTCCTCGGCATCGACCTCGAGGTCAAAGACGGCGTCCTGACCGGAAAGACCCGGCGCCCTATCCCCTACGCCTCCGGCAAGGTCGCGGCCATCAAGAAGTCCATCGGCCGCAGGCCCGCCCTGGCCGTGGGCGGCAGCTCGGGCGACGCCGCCATGCTCCGCTACAGCGGCGGCCCGGCCGTGCTCGTCATCCACGGCGACCGGACCGACCCGAAGCTCCTCAAGCTCGGCCGCAAGAAGGGCTGGCTGACGCAGGACCTGCCTCTCCAGCCGGTCTGGCACCCGTGACCGCCGAGTTAAGACCCTTGACGGGAAAGCCGTTTGGTGATATACTTGTGGTATTACTAAAGGTGATACCATGACCAAGCTGATCTCGCTTAAGATCGAAGAACGGGAGTTGCGCAAGGTCGATCATTCAGCTCAAACGGTCGGAGTCAGCCGCAACGCCTACATCAATAAGGCGCTGCGCTTCTTCAACCGCCTCTATGAAAGGCGCCTCTTGGCCAAGGAACTTCGCCGCGAATCGGAACAGGTCAGGCAGGAATCGTCCACCGTGCTCCGCGAATTCGAGACGTTCCAGGACGAAGGGCTGTGATCCGAATCCAGCGCGGAACCGTCTGCTTGGCCGACTTAAATCCTCCCAAGGGCACGGAGCCGGGGAAAATCCGCCCGGTGCTCGTGGTCCAGACCGATTTGCTCAACGGCCACCATCCCTCGACCTTGGTGTGTCCCCTGACGACGAATGTAAAACGATCGGCGAAGCATTTGCGGGTTCACCTTCCAGGAAGTCAAGCGGGACTCGATAAAGATTCCGACGTGATGATAGACCAACTCCGCGCAATCGACAACCGCAGGATGATCAAGCCGCTGGGTTCCGTTTCAGAACCGATCATGCAGCAGGTTTCAGAAAATCTGGCGCTCGTATTGGATCTCCTCCTCCGCTCAGAATAAGTTCGCCGGCGTCCTCGCGGACCTTGACCAGCAGGGTGGCCTAGAAGGCCTGGCCGGTAAGGATGGATAGCGACCACCGCGAAGGCATGCCGTTCTCCTTGAAGGCGTAGGCCATGTCGATACGCAGCGGGCTGCCCCCGGTCCCGCGGGTCGTGCCGACCCGCAGTCCCGCGCCCACGCTGGTCTTCCAGCTCCCCAGGGCCACGGCCTCGCCCATCCAGGTCGAGCCGGCGTCGAAGAAGACCACCCCGCCCAGGGAGACAAGCCTGAAGAGGTTGTCCCTAAGGAAGAGCCGATCCTCGAGGTTGAAGAGGAACCTGCGGTTGCCGGATAGGTGGTAGAGCCCATAGCCGCGCATGCCTTCCAGCTCGCCGAGCAGCAGGCCGTTGCTGGGATTGAGCTGGTGGCCGTAGTCGTAGGTGAAGTGGGCCGCCAGGGTGTTCCAGGAAAGCAGCCGCTTGTAATACTCGAGGTTGAGGTTCCACACCACGCTTGTAAGATAGTCTCCTGAGAACCGCGTCACCACGCCCGTCCCACCCTTGACGAAGTTCCCGGGCCCGAACGACGCCCCCTTGCCCAACTCAAAACGCTGGGAATAGCTGTCCGCGGTGGCCCCGAGAGCGCTGGGGCTCACGGCCATGGCCATGACGCCGGTCCACCCGAGGTTGATGTCCTCGTCCCGGTAGAGCCTCCGGATGTTCTTCTCCTTGACGAACGACTGCTCCTCGGAGGTGAAGAGGGTCTCGAGAGTGGTGGTGACCTCGAGGGGATCGCTCTTGATGACGCTCTCCCCGGGGATGGCCTCGATGCGCGAACGCGAGTAGCCCACGGTGAAGACCCCGCGCCTGACCATGGACGGCGTAGATCCCAGGGACCGGCCGTAGAAGACCCGGCCCTCCTTGGTCCGCCGGCGCACGCGGCCGAACGGGATGACGGCGTCGTCGTGGAAGATCCTCTCGTCCCGGTAGGAGCCCGAGAAGCCCAGGGACTCCTGCGCGGTCGTGGCGTAGAAAGGCTTGGCAAGGCCGCCATAGTAGGTCTTCGCCTCGCCGCCCTCCACCACGCCCCAGTTCGCGACAAGGCGCCTTCCCAGGAACTGCGGGTCCTCGTAGAAGAAGTTCTTCTCGACCTGGGTGAAGGTCTCGCCGTAGACCGCGCCCGCGGTCTTGCCGTAGCCGAGCAGGTTGGAATCCTTGAGCCCCACCTTCCATGAATACTTCCCGCCCGCCCGCTTGAACGAGGTCGTGGGCGTGACGGTCCAGTTGTCGTAGACGTGCACTGTCACGTCCACCTTGCCCGGCCCCGCGGGAACGGATTCAGCGACCACCTTGCGGAAGATGGGAAGGCGCCTGAGGTTGCGCTCGGTCTCCTCGATCACGCGGGCGTCGTAGGGATCGCCCTCCTTGAAGAGGAGCTCGCGCTGCACCACGACGTCCTGGGTGTTGTGGTGCATGTCATTGGCCCGGCGGAAGATCCACTTGTTCTCGGCCGGGTCCGAGGGATCGAAGACGTCGTGCACCACGACCCGGACCACGCCCACGGAGGGCCGTTCCGGGCCGGCCACCGAGGATGGCGGCTCCTGGCCGCCAGAAACGGAGGATGTCAGAACAACAAGGCAACAGAATGACAAGATACGCGAACAGCGTTTCATTCAATCACGGGAAGCGTCGCGGGCGTCAGAGCGAAGCCCCGCCGCCTCGGCTGCCCAGCCGGGCCCTGCGAAACGATTGGACCATAGCCCCGAAGCCGCGGGGACATTTGCGCCGAACCTGGCTCGCCCGAACGAACTCAGCGACCTTTCGAGCGCATTCCGCGTTCCAGCGGTCGAATTCAATCTCCTTCGACCTCTTGACGAACAAATCTGTCAGCGTCTTCTTGGGGTCTTTGTCCCGCTCCGGGGCAGTCGGCAGCTTGGGAAGCGGATATATCTTGAAAACATTCTTATTGACGTTCTCAATGTCCCCGAGCACCCATGCCTCAACCTCCTGAATCGCCAACCCATAGACGGCAGGAAAGTCGCGAGCGGCTCCAAGGATGTTCTTGATGTCTTTCTGTACCTCCTCGGTCTTGCGGGAATCGTGGACCACCACAAACAAATCGCAGCCCAATCTCTCCCATTCTGATGGAATTGAATAGAGCTTGGTCAATAGCTCGAGAGTTTTCGGTATTTCCCCGTACCCATTCGGCTCGAATGGGAAGGCTCTCCAATCAATCTCGGCCTTCCCAATGCCGGGGACCTCTCCTGCCAACTGCGCCAGCAACGACGGCAACAAGGCCTCATCTACTCCGCCCTCGGAAAGCAGGCCGATCCGGATCAACGCGCGCCTCCGCCGAGCATGCCGGAGTACCACAGATCTCCCAAAGACCGGTTGAGGCCCGCGGCCGCGGACAACACCTGCCGGCGCTCGATCAGCGGAATGATTTTCGGCACGGCATCGCGGCGGCCCTTTTCGAAGATGTGCACGCACTCCGGCCGTTCCGCGAATTCGTTGAGCACGTAGGGCGAATGGCTGGTCATGAACACCTGAATCTTCGCCGGTTCCTTGCGGTCCGCAAGCGATCTCAGGTGCTCAAGGACATTGGATATCAACTGCGGATGCACGCCGTCTTCCGGCTCTTCCAGAGTGATGATCCTGGGAGGGTTAGGGAAATGTTTCAGGGAGAAAACCGCGAGCATGCGCAGAAAACCGTCGCTTGCCTGCTCGGCCGGATATTCGATGAGATCGTCGCCGATCCGCTCGCTGATAGCGAGGTGATGCCATGCCCAGCCTGGTTTCCCCGTGCTCTTGACCGCCTCCAGCCGGGGAAATATCCTTTGCAGCATGGCCAGCAGTTCCTTGGCCTTCTGAGGCTCCTTCCGGTTAAGGTACGCCCAAAATCCGGGCATCTGCTCGCCGGAGGGGCCTAGTCTCTCGGCCAATCCTTGATGCGGCCTTCTCAGGTCCTTGGGGTTCCAAAGCAGAAACGATTGGAACTGGATGAGGTAGTCGCGGAAGCGGATCACGGAGCTAAAGCCCCCGCCGCTTTCGAGAGCCTGCATGGCCGAGCACGGAAGGTTGTAGAGGCTCTGTTTTCTATACTTCTTGGCCTTGTCGTTCCATATTTTGGTTTGGCGGCCGGTCCTATCGATAAGCACCTGCCGCTCCGCCCCAGGCTTCGTCATGTAAAGCATTTCTTTGCCGATTCCGAGGTGAAGCTTGGGCTGAAGCTCGAATTCGTACTGGTAAACGGTGGGCTCTTCACCGACGCCGCCTCTTAAATGGTACTCCGCTTTCCAGGACATAGTGGAGCGTTGGTTCTGGCGATGCGGCAGATCCCGGTAGTCCCAGCCCTTTTCGTCTTTGAGGAAGTCGGTTATGGAGGGGCGCAGCAAGGCGGGCAGCATTTCGATGGCCTGAAGCGCCGTGGACTTGCCCGAGGAATTCGGGCCGACGAAAAGGTTGATGGTGTCGAATTCGAACTTGACGCCGTCCAGACTCTTAAAATTGCGGACTTCCAGTTTCTTCAGCACGTCAGCCTCCTTTCAGGAACTTCAACGCCGCTGCTTCGCTTTCCTCGATGGCGATTTCAACGGCGCGCTTGGCGGCGTCGAGCAGAGCCTGAGCCTGTCTCCTCGCGGCAAAGGATTCACGGACCTTTTCGACAATCGCTTGCCGGACCCCCTTCGAGGGGAGACTAGCGGGAATCCGTAAAAGATCGGCTGTGGAAATAGCCGGGTACATGGAAGCAGTCGCATGTAGGTCGAGCAGCTCGCAAACGAGCGGCAGGCGGAAATAGGCCAACAGGACTTCCGGCTCAACGTCCTTCGGCTGAAGCACGGCGAAACCGGATGAGCAGACGTAGCCGCCTTGCTCCGGCAGGATCAGGGCTGATAGCCGCCGGATGGGGCGGACGGTGCTCGTGATGATATCCCCCGGTTTCACAATCCACTGCGCGCGGCTGGGAGCCTCTTCGCCGAGAATTGATGCGCTTTCCACCGTCCCATTGGCCGTCACATCGGCAATTTCGATGTAGTCGAAAGTCTGACCAGACTTCGGCCTAAAGTGCCGCTTTGCAAGATTCGCTACATCGGCGACTGCGCGTCCGTCTCGAGACAGGGCGGCAAGAAGGTTTTGCATCCGGGGCGTAAAATACTCCGCGTCGAGGCGGCCAGCGGCGGATGCGTCGCTGTAGCGGGCCTCGTAGAAAAGGCACGGGGTCAAGTCCAGGTCCGCCAGCCCCAAAGCCTTGTTCAGCATGGACTCGGCGGCGGCAAGCGATTTCTCGCATTCCTGTTTCTTGACATATGCCTCGCGGACATTCTCCACGATGGCGAGCCGGATTGGCTCCGAGACGATGGGAATAGGCAGCTTCTTCAAGTCCGGCAAGATGATGCCTGTCTGAACGCTGCCGCGTGCCCAGCGGTGGATTTCACGCTGCCCCAATTCCGAAAGGAAGTAGGTCGCAAGAAACTCGCTCTCGATCTTCCTGGGGCGGACTATCCCGATTTTGCAGTTCCCCGTGAGTTGGCCGAATCGGTCTGTCACGAGGCTGACCGTGCCGATGGTCGCCACGATTCCCAGAAGAATATCGCCCGGTCGCATGTGTGAGCGCTTGAGAGCCGCGTAGGTGCTTTCTGGAACGAAGACAGGCGTCTTGTCCGCGATAAAAAAATCGGAAAGATCTTGCCCGCGGAGGTAGCGCACGCCCGAGTCAGAAAAGGATTCGGCAATGGAAAGATGATTTCCATCGGAGATGTCTGCGATTTCCGAAAGCGGCTTGTGCGGCAGAGCGGCTATCCGCTTTGCTTGCGCAAGGCATTCGGGCCGGTAGTGCTCTGCATCCAGACGATGGTCTTCGGTCAGAGCCGCAAAGGTTACTGAACTCCACACCGCCATTACTCGGCCTCGTCCATGCAGAAGGCCAAGTCCTGTTTTCGCCCCCACTCGCGGAAGGCATCGGCGATGCCGGGGCGGTCTGGCACGAAAGGAAGGCGCTCTTGGTAGGATTTCTCGACGGCTTCCTTCTCCTTGGCGTTGCGGGCCATGCTGAGGCGCTGACGGTACTGGTTGGCCAGGTATCGCCGCAGGTTGAAGAGGTCATGGTCGACCATGGGGTGGCCGTGCAGGTCGTAAAGACGGCGGCCCTTATCGTCCGAGAGATAAACGTACTCGCCGGAGTTGTCCTTGCCGCCCCTCTGGCTGACGGCAAAGAAGATCGGATAGTCGTCGCGTTTCCGGCAGAGCGGCCCGGCTTCCGGGTCATTGTTCCATTTCTGCAAGAAGACGATGCTTGTCTTGGTGCCGGTGTGCGGCTTGAATGTGTTGCCGTGAAGTCCGACCACGGCGTGAATGCGGGCGTGCTCGGCGACATAGTCGCGGATGGTCTTGTCCCCGGCGTTGTTCAGGCGGCCCTGCGGCAGGACGATTGCCATGCGGCCGCCGGGCTTGAGAAACTCCAGGTTGCGCTCGATGAACAGGATGTCGCGTCCGACCTTCGATTGCCACTTGCCCTTCGATTTTTGCGCCAAGTCGAACTGGTGGAGAATCTGGGAGTCTTTGATGTCCCCGGCGAATGGCGGATTGGTCATGAGAACGTCGAAGTCGAAGTACCGGTAATTCTCACGGTTCCAGCGCTCGCGCTCGCCTTCCGGGAAGACGGCCAAGTGATTGCGCAGGCCGACCTTGATCTCCTCCGGCCACTTGCGCGGGTCGAGGGTGTTGGCGCAGTAGACATTGCTCCGCCCATCTCCGGCGATGAGGTTCAAGGCCTTGGCGATCTTGATGGAGCGCGGGTCGAAGTCTATGGCGAAGACCTTCTCGGCGGCATAGTCGGCCTGCCATTTCTTCGGGCCTTCGGCGGCGAACTCGTTGCCCCATACGTGGAAGATGCCGTGGACAGTGAAGCCGCACGATCCGCCGGCGGTATCAATCAGGGACTCCTCGATGGTCGGGTTGAGCATCAGGACGCACATGTCGATGGAATGTCGAGGAGTAAAATACTGGCCCTTTTTGCCCTTGCTGACCTCGACCGAGAGGTACTCGAAGGCCTCATCAATCACTTGCAGGTTGGAATTGAAGAGCTTGACGTTCTCGAGCGCCGAGACGCAGGTGACGAGGTGTTCCGGGGAAAGGCCTATGCGGTCGCCATCCACGAAGACCCCGGGCCATTTGCGTCTCGCCTCATCGAAGAGGCCCCCTATCTTCTCCTTCAGCTCGCGCGGGGTAGCGCCGCCGACGCGGAATTGCAGGTGTCGGGGCGTCCTGCCGCCTTGCGCGGCGATGGTCTCATCGTAGAACTTGGCGTAGATGAGCTTGAAAACCTCCTCGAAAGCGTCCACTCCCGCGTTGGCGAGGACCAGATTCTCCATGTCGAGAATGATCTTCTTGAGGGTGGTCTGCTCCTTGACCAGGATATTGTGCTCCGCCAAGTCGGCCAGCGTCCACCTCTCGGCCAGCACCTCGGAAAGCGTCTGCGTGGCCTTCGGGATGCCGGGAAGGTTCTGAAAGAAGTTGGGATCCCGGCGATGGAGCATGATGGTTTCGCCCCCGTTCGTCCAGACGCCGATTGGCGCGCCCTCGGCGTGGCAGTAACTTTTCAACTGCTCCAGACCGTCGGTGCGCTTGGGCTTCTTACATTCCACGATGATAAAAGCCGTGTCCGGGGCGTCCTTGTCCGAAACCACGATGTCGGCGGCTTTCTCATGGACGGCCGAGCCGAACTGCACGGACTTCTCAAGAAAGATGCGTTCCGCTGGGTAGCCGTAATCCTCCATGAGCATCTTGGCGAAAAGCTGGCGGACGATTTCCTCCGGCTTGGCCGGGCGTTCCCGATCATCGACGCAGCATTTGAGGCAAGGCTTGCCGCGCTTTAGGAATATCGTGAGCTTGTCCGCCGCGCCGGGCTTGAATACGGTCAGCGCGTGGGCCGACCCGCGCAGAATGTCCTGAACCATGGGCGGGGCATCCTTAGGTTTGCCGTTCTTGTCGGCCATTGTATAAGCTCCTGGAGCATCGTAGTTTACTCGTTATCGCGGAACTTATTCAAACCCGCAATTCTCGTTGGCATGCCTTCGCCTCAGCGTCTTCAAAGGCCCGCAGGATCGCGATGGTGGCCCGGCGGTGCGCCTCGGTCGTGACGGGGAAGGCGATGTCGAAGCATCTCTTCTCCTCCCCATTCCAGCGGCGGCTGGGAAAGGCCACCTGGAGCGAGCCCGTTCCCTCCTTAGCCGCCTCGAGAATATGGATGTCGCGGATGACAAAAGCCTCTCCGATGAAGAGATCCGCAACCGCCAGAAGATGCTCATTGCCCCAAGCCGCTGGCAACCGGCGAACATCGACCTTTACCTCCAAATCAGGAATTTGAGTGTTCTCCCGCAATTACCCTCCCTAGGTCCAATGCCGTTCACTTAAGCCGGGTGCCCGTCGTTGCGCAGATAGCCGCTCATCTTGATTTTGACATGACGAGGGTAGCGTCGGTCGGTTCGTCGCTCGGGAAGAAGGAGCTTCCCGACGTCGAGGCGCATCCTCTTCAC
>JACRNU010000063.1 GCA_016234805.1 Elusimicrobiota bacterium | reverse complement strand
AAGCCCTCACAGATCGACGTGGCCGAGCTCCACGACGCCTTCACCATCCTCGAGATCGCGAACTCCGAGGAGGTCGGGTTCTTCAAGAAGGGCGAGGGGCACATCGCGCTCGAAAAGGGCGAGACCCGCATCGGCGGGAGCATCCCCATCAACCCCTCCGGAGGCCTCAAGGCCAAGGGGCATCCCGTGGGCGCGACCGGCGTAGGCCAGGCCCACGAGATCGTGCTCCAGCTGCGCGGCGAGGCTGAAAAAAGGCAGGTCAAGGGCGCCAAGACGGGCTTTACCTGCAACTTCGGGGGCTTCGGCAACAACGTGGTCTGCCTGGCGTTCACCAAGGAGAAGTGAGGGTCCCATGGAATTCAACATCTACGGCTACAAGTGCAAGAAGTGCGGGACCGTCCACTACCCTTTCCGCACGGCGTGCAAGAAGTGCGGGAACTTCATCTTCGAGGACAAGGCCGAGAGGTATGAGATCGTGCCCCTGTCCAAGAAGGGCAAGCTCCTGACCTGGACGCGCCTGCGCTCGCTCCCCGGCGACTTCGAGGTGCCCGAGCTCCTGTTGGGCATCGTCCAGCTCGACGACGGCAACCGGATCACGGGCCAGCTCGACATCGCATCCCCCAAGACCGGGATGAAGGTTGTCGGCGAGGTCCGCGTGGTGCGCCGCGAGGGCTACAACGAGCACAAGGGGATCGTGTTCGAGACGGCGTGAAGCCTCTCGTTGTCCGGACCAGCAGGGCGCCCAAGACCGCGCGGCTCGTCAGCCGGGGCGACGCGGTCGAGCAGGGCGTCTACTCCCTGCACTCCTCGTTCGCCGCGGCCCTGAACTTTCTCGACGCAGACAAGCTCGTCAGCCTGGTCTCCTTGTCCGTGGGGCCCGGGCCGGCCAACATCGTGCTCTCCGGGCCCCTGCCCTCGGGCGAGGGGCCCCTGGAGATCTCCCCGGACGGCCTGCGCTGCGACGGCCGGGCCTTCTTCTTCAGCCGGGTCCCGGTCTACCGGTCGAGCCTCGACGGCAATCTGCCCCGGCCGAAGCTGGCCCGCCGCAACCTGGGGTTCCTGCTCGGGTGGCTGCCGTTCCACGCGCCTGAGGGCAGCCTCGGCTTCCTCGTGGGCGGCAATTCCCGGCCGGGCCGGGGAGCCTTCGACCGCGATTCGACCGCGAGGCCAGGCAGTGGATGAAGACCGCGTGCGAACAGCTCTTCGACGGCAGCCTGGCCGTGGGAGCCGGGCTCATCAAGGGCGCGGGCCGGGGCCTGACGCCCTCAGGGGACGATTTCCTCTGCGGGGTGCTCTCAGCCCTGGACGCGGCTTCCCGGCTCTCGGGCTCGGACCTGTCCGAGCGCAGGGACGCGGTCTACACGCACTCCCTGGCCGGCAACCCGCTCTCGAACGCTTTCCTGGGCTTTGCACGCAAAGGGCTCTACGCCGAGAGGTTCAAGGCCCTGGCCTCCGCCCTGTTGTGCGGCGAGCCTTTGGAGGTCGAGCGCGAGGCAGGCCTGGTGGTCCGGTTCGGCGCCACCTCGGGCGCGGACTGGCTCACAGGCTTCTCCCTCGCCCTGGACCGATGGAGAGGGCTGTGGTCATAAAAGCGGCTCTGTCCAAGGGCCGCTACTACGATTCCGTCACCCTGATGTCCGTGGCGCGTCAGCTCTCTTCCGGCGCCGGGGTTTCGGACGCGGCCGCGGTCATGGGCACGGAGAGCAACAAGGCCATCCTCAAGGCTTCAGGCCTGCTTTCCCCCGAATTCGCCGTAGCAGGGGACACGGACCTTCTCATCGCGGTCAAGGCCAAGACCGAGGCCCTGGCTTCCTCGGCCATGTCCCGAGCCGAGGAACTGCTCAAGGCTTCCAGGAAGAAGGATCCGGGCACGGGCGAGGCCCGGCCCAGGAGCCTCGAAGCCGCTCTCTCAGCCCTGCCTGGGGCCAACATCGCGCTCATCTCGGTCGCGGGCGCGTACGCCGCGGACGAGGCCATGAAGTGCCTGTCCAAGGGCCTGCACGTGATGATCTTCTCGGACAATGTCCCCTTGGAGCGCGAGATCGAGCTCAAGAAATTCGCGGCCAAGAAAGGGCTCATGGTCATGGGCCCTGACTGCGGCACAGCCATCATCAACGGCGCGCCGCTCGCCTTTGCCAATGTGGTCCGGCGGGGCGATATCGGGATCGTTTCCGCGGCAGGCACGGGCCTGCAGGAGACCTCCTGCGCGGTGTCCAACGCCGGGGGCGGCATCTCCCAGGCCATCGGCACGGGCGGCAGGGACGTGAAGAAGGAGGTCCAGGGCATCATGTTCGTGGAGGCCTTGAGGGCCCTCATCCACGACCCGGCCACGAAGATCATCCTGCTCGTGTCCAAGCCTCCGGCCGAGAGCGTGCTGTCCCGCATCGGGGCCGAGACCCGGAGCGCGGGCAAGCCCGTGGTCGCTGTGTTCATGGGCGCTGAGCCCAAGGACCTCGCCAGGCTCGGGGTCGTGCCCGCGAAGACGCTCGAGGAAGCGGCCCTGCTCGCGGTGGGCCTTTCCCGCGGGGACAAGCCCGAGGCGGTGCGGGCCGGCCTCGCGGCCCGCCAGCAAGAGCTCGAAAAGCTCGCCGGCCGCGAGGCAGCCAAGTTCAGGCCCAGCCAGCGATGGCTCAGGGGCCTGTTCAGCGGGGGGACTTTCTGCGCCGAGACCCAGGTCCTGCTCAGGGGCACGGCTATGAAGGTCTGGTCCAATGCTCCCCTGCATCCTTTTTCCGTACTGCCGGACTCCTGGACGAGTCGCGAGCACAGCATCGTGGACCTAGGCTCGGACGAGTTCACCAAGGGCCGGCCGCACCCCATGATCGACTACTCGGTCAGGAACAAGCGCATCAAAGACGAGGCTGACGACCCGCAGACCGCGGTCATCCTGCTGGATGTGGTGCTCGGCCACGGTTCCAACCTCAAGCCCGCGCAAGACATCGTGCCTGCCATCGAAGCCGCTTTCATGACCAGCCGGCGCGCCAAGCGGCACCTGTGCGTGGTGGCCTCGGTCACGGGCACGGAGGGGGACCCGCAAGGCAAGGCCGGGGTCGAAGCCGCGCTCTCTGCCGCGGGCGTCCTGCTTCAGCCCTCGAACGCGTCAGCCGGCATCCTGGCCCGCGAGATCATCCTGAGGCTTGGCCGATGAAGGACCTTTTCACCAAAGAGCTCAAGGTCGTGAACATGGGCATCGCCTCGTTCCATGAGGCGCTCAAGGGAGCGGGCTTCGCTTCCGTTCAGATGGATTGGAGGCCGCCGCTCAAGCTTTCGACCAAGGACCGTGAGGTCCTTGGCCGAAACCGTGAGGTGATCGGAAAAGCCAACAAGAAGGATCGAGTGGAAGAGGATGTGCGGCCCCATGCGGGGAGCGGTCATCGGCGCCCTTCTCTACGAGGGCCGGGCGAAGACCGCGGCCGAAGCCGAGGTCCTCGCGGCCTCCGGGACCATCCGGTTCTCTCCCTGCCACGAACATTCAGCGGTCGGGCCCATGGCAGGCATCATCTCTCCGTCCATGCCGGTCTTCGTGCTCAAGAACGAGGAGAACGGCAACCACGCTTACAGCACCATGAACGAGGGCTTGGGCAAGGTCCTGCGCTACGGCGCTTATGGTCCTGATGTCATCGAGCGGCTCAAGTGGATGGAGACCGTGCTCTACCCGGCTTTGAAGAAGGCCCTGGCCAAGGCCGGCAGGGTGGATCTCAAGAACATCATCGCCCAGGCCCTGAACATGGGCGACGAGGTCCACAACCGCAACCGGGCCGCGACCTCGCTCTTCTACCGCGCCTTGGCGCCTGCCATCGTGCGGACGAGTCCGCAGCCCGAAAGGGCTGCGAGCGTCCTGGAGTTCATCAATTCGAACGACCATTTCTTTCTGAACCTTTCCATGGCTGCCTCGAAAGTCGTGTTGGACCCGGCCGCGGGCATCAAGTCCAGCAGCATCGTCACGGTCATGGCTCGCAACGGCACGGACTTCGGTGTGCGCCTCTCCGGCACCGGCGATGCCTGGTTCACGGGCCCGGCTCCGGTGCCGGATGCCCTGTTCTTTCCAGGCTTTACCAAGGAGGACGCCAACCCGGACATCGGCGACTCGGCCATCACCGAGACCGGAGGCCTTGGAGGCTTTGCCATCGCGGCTTCCCCTGCCATCGTCCAGTTCGTGGGCGGCTCGTCCCAGGACGCCCTGGACTACACCCTGCAGATGTACGAGATCACGGCTGCCGAGAACGGCGTGTACCGCATCCCGAGCCTGGATTTCCGCGGCACGCCCACGGGCATCGACTGCGTGAAAGTCGTGGAAAAGGGCATCCTGCCCTTCATCGACACCGGGGTGGCGCACAAGAAACCCGGCATCGGCCAGGTCGGAGCAGGCGTTCTGAGCGCTCCTGCCGAGCCCTTTGAGAAGGCCGTTGCCGGCCTGGCTGCCAGGCTGCGGCGATAAATTCGCGGTTAAGATCCGGCCTTCATCTTGACGCTGCCGCGGCGCCGCGTTACGCTATCGATGAGAGGTGGCGGACGATGGCCTACGGGTCCGTGGCTGTGTTCGAAGCGGTGAATGCGACTTTGAAGGAGTTCTACATCGGGGTCTCGCCCCTGGCGTTCGATGAGGTCGAGCGTCGCCTAAGGGAACGCCCCCCGGAGCCGATCTCCCACTGGAGGTCGGATCAGGACATCTCCTACCGTTGCGTGGAGCCCGAGTTGGGGCTCAAGCAAAGCGCTGCCTTCCTGGAGGTCTACGCCGACACGATCTCCAAGATCGGGTGGAAGGCCATCCTGGCCTGATTCCTTGCCAATGAAAGCCATTGCTCGGCTGATCCAGGTAGTGGCGAAGCTCCGCGGTCCTGGCGGCTGCCCCTGGGACCGCAAGCAGACCCACCGCTCCCTCATCAAATACCTGCGCGAGGAGACCCGCGAGCTCGCGTCCGCCCTTTTCAAGGGGAACCCGAAACACATGGAGGAGGAACTCGGGGACGTGCTCCTCCAGGTCCTGCTCCACTCCCAGCTCGCAAGCGAGAAAGGGCTCTTCGATTTCCACGATGTGGCCCGGACCCTGACCAAGAAGCTCATCCGCCGGCATCCCCATGTTTTCGGCGGCAAGAAGCTGCGCACCGCTGGCCAGGTGATCAAGCAGTGGAAGATCATCAAGCGCAAGGAAAAGTCCGGTGTCAGGCGATAGCTGACACCCGCTTAGGGCAGGTTGTCGAGGCTGAAGGGCAGGCGCAGGAGCAGGCGCAAGGCAGGCAGGGCCCCGGCTGAGACGGCCGCCTGCAGAAAAGGCACCCCGACCCAGGGGCAGTTCTCGAGCCTGTGCTTGGCGCGTTCCGCCTCAGCCTGTTCCGAGTTCCAGAGCTTGCGGAAATCCAGGCCCACGGCCCTGAGGCTGCCGACTGCCGGACGAGCAGGGCAGAACCTCAGGCCCCCGCCAGGCCCGATCTCGCAGATGTTCCTGCCTCCGGAGCAGGCCACGGTCCGGCGTGAGCCGCTCAGTCGTCCGCGCTGAAGGTCCTGGGCAGCGGAAGCCAGGCACAGGACAGCCAGGCGCCGCATGGCGCCGGAGCCGTCCCTCTTCAAGTAGCGGACCTTGTTGGCCAGTACCGAGCGGTGCAGCCGCTTCAGGGCCGCGATATCCGGCAATGGGACAGGGGCTTCGGCTGGGCCGGATTGGTTGAGGTCGAACTCGTGCCGGTCCGGACCCACCTTGTTGAACACGAAATCCATGAGACCAGGCATGGCGGACGCGTTCTCATTGCTGATGAGAGTGCTCACCATCACGGAAAGGCCGGAGTATCGTGTCTTGAGCCTCTTGAGCTTGTCGAGTGTGTCGAGGGCTTTGTTGAAGGCGTCTGGCCTGGCCTTGAGCTTGTCATGCAGGTCTCCTTCGCCGTCCAGGGAGACCTTGACCGAGAGTTCCAGGTCGGGATGGGCGTAGAGCAGGTCCCGGACGAACGCGGCAACCACCTCATGCAGCGACCCATCCGTGTGCACGAAGAGCCGCCTGACCTTGTTGCGCAACAGGAAGGTCCTGGCTACCCGGTAGAGGTCAGGCCTCAGGAACGGCTCCGGCCCAGCCATGATCAGCGAGGGCAGGGGGCCGAGGGTGTCGCAAAAAGTGGAAATCTCATCATGCGACAAATCATCGCTGTGTGGCCCGGTTCTCGCTGCTGGCTGGAAGATGAGGGTGTGGAGCCCCTTGGAGAAAAGGCTTTCCTTCAGCCGCGACGCGTGCTCCATGGCTCCGTAGGCGGACATGTTATGAACAACAGGCCGAGCCCTGGTCCGAGCCGCACCCGCAATCCGGAGGCCCGCCGGTCAGCATGGCATTGAAGATGGCCTGGGCGCAGCCCACGCCCGCGGTCACGGTCACGGCTTTGGCCGGGCAGTTGCGGGAGCAGGCCCCGCACTCCATGCACGCGTCCAGGTCCTTGATGACGGCTTTGCGATCCGAGACCTCGAACACCGCGTGCGGGCAGACCTCGACGCAGACACCGCAGCCGGTGCAGGTATTTTGGTCGAGCTTGAGGGTCGTCACTCCAGGCAGATACCGCAATCCAGGAAGGAGGCTCATCCGCGGGCTCCGTGGACCACGATCAGGATAAGGCCGGCCAGGGCGCTGATCGCCATGGGCCTGGCAAAGAGCCCGATCTCCTTGTTGACCCCGTTCTGGGAAGTAAAGGTCGTCGTGCCTGTGAAGTTGAGGGTCAGGAAAGCCGAGACCGCTGGCAGGAGGAGGAGTTGGGCCGCTGACATCAAAGGCACTGAGGACTTGAGCCGGCAAACGAGAGCTGCCCAGGCAAGTCCTGCCAACCAGCCTTTCAAGGCGAATGCCCGGAACGGGATCCAAGGCAATAGAGCAGGGACGACCACGGTGCCGACCACGACGCTGCCGAACAAAGGCCAAGCCGCGGAAAGGATGTCCAGAGCCGAGCCTCCTCGGACCAGGGTCCAGGCAGCAACCACGCCGAGGATGATCGCGAAGAAACGCATGGCTTGGAGGAACTCGAGGGGTGCCAGCATGAGCCTCTCGGACAGGGGGAACCGCACCCGGCGCATCTCAGGAGTCGCTTCCATGCCTGAGTCCAAGAAAGCAGGCAGGTCCTCGATCCGGACAGGCCCGTATGCGACCTTGAAGCCCGTGCGCTTGGTCACCTCGAAGCCGGACACGCCCACGGCTCCGAGTTGGGGGAGGATGAGGGTGCGGTGCCGCACCTTGTCGGCAAGGCCAACGCTCCTGACCCGGATGACCAGCTCATCCGTGCCGAAGGCGCCCTTGCCTGCGGCGCACCAGACATTGATGCCCGCGGTGTCGAGCACGACCAGCCACGTGGGACGAGACATCGCCCTGCGCACCGTGTCAAAAGAGAGCTTGTAGTTGGCCGTGACCAGGACCGGGGAGTCGGGTCCTGGAGAGCCCAGGCTATAGAGCCCTGGCTTGACCGTGTAGCGGTCCCGGCCCAGGCCCCATCGGGAAAGAACGCCGCGGACCCTGTCCCAGGCTGCCGAGGGAGGGGCTTCCAGAACGGGCTCGATCATGGCGCTTCATCGTCGTAGAAGGCGCCGTAGAGCCTCTTGCCGCAATCCGGGCACACGCCGTGGGAGAACTGGGCGTCGCTGCGCGCGGTCACGTATTTTTCCACGGATTCCCAGAATCCTTTGTCGTTGCGGACCTTCTTGCACGAGGCGCAGATGGGGATGAAGCCGGAGAGGGTCTTGACCTGGCCCAAGGCTGCGGTGAGCTCGACCACGAGGGCTTCGGTCCTGGCATGGGCGAGCCTCCTCTCCGAGAGATGGTGGCGGATCTGCTTCGAGCTCAACCACAGGCCCAGGAGCCCGACAGCCCAGATCGTGCCGTAGGCTGCGATGGCTGCGCGGAGCTGGCCGGCCAGCCCTTGCTTGACATGCTCCCAGGGCACGGAAACGCTCAAGCCTCCACGGATGTCCCCCGGCTTGTAGCCCTGCGCTGCGTGGCATTTCAGGCAGCTGGCTTCAGTGATGAACGGGGCCATGAAGCGCAGATAGGTCTTCCCGTCGATCTGCTCCAGAGAAGACGCCTCTTGCGCTCCTTTTTCGAAAGACTTCAAGGCCGTCTTCTCCCAATCGTCAGGGGCGTTCAGCGGTCTGATAGGACGCAGGCTGGTGATGTGCGCGCGCAGGCCATACTGGTCCTTTCCCAGCTCCTGGATCTGCCGCATCATGTATGCGGGATTGATCAGGGTCAGCTTCCTGCCTGAAGTAGTGGTGACGTCTCTTTCCGGGACCTTGAGGTAGGGATTGGGCTGGGTTTGCGGCGTGACCGGCACGTACACGCCTCCGTGGCCTGCTGCCCAGTGCCGGTTCACCAGATCCTTGGAGAAGGTGTCGCGGGCATTGGTCACGGCCATATCCACGGCCATGGCGGTCGAATGCCGGTGATGGAGCGTCAGCAGGACCAGGATGAGGACCGTCCAGCACAGGGGGAGCAGGAAAAAGAGCCGTCTGAGATCCCGCTCTCCTGACTCGAGGGTTTGGGTCTGGACCTGGACCGGGGATGTGGAAGGATTTGACGCCATGTGTGCCGCCGGCCCAGATGATATCAAATCCGGTCCAGCCGGATGCCCCTTTCCTCGGCGGGCATCCGCCGAAAGACAGGCCGAACGCAACATGGTACAATGCACCCCGCCTCACCCGGAACCCGGCCCGGCCCGGCCGGCGCGCCCCGCGATGAACCAGGAAGAGATCTCCAAGCGCCGCACCTTCGCCATCATCTCGCACCCGGACGCGGGCAAGACCACGCTCACCGAGAAGCTCCTGCTCTACGGAGGCGCGGTCCAGCTCGCGGGCTCGGTGACCGCGCGCAGGCGGGAGCAGAACACCACCTCGGACTGGATGGAGCTCGAGCGCAAGCGCGGCATCTCGGTCAATTCCACGGTCCTGCAGTTCGAGTATCACGGCTTCCACATCAACCTCTTGGACACGCCCGGCCACCGGGACTTCTCCGAGGACACCTACCGGGTGCTGACCGCGGTGGACTCGGTCTTCATGGTCTTGGACGCGGCCAAGGGCATCGAGAGCCAGACCCTGAAGCTCTTCGAGATCTGCCGCAACCGGCAGATACCCATTTTCACCTTCATCAACAAGCTCGACCGGCCCGCCCTGGAGCCGCTGGCGCTCCTCGACGAGATCGACAAGCACCTCCAGCTCCACCCTTTCCCCATGAACTGGCCGCTGGGCATGGGGACGGACTTCAAGGGCGTGTTCGACCGCCGGGCGCGTCAGCTGCACTTCTTCGAGCGGGTGCCGGGCGGGGCCTATCGCGCTCCCGTGACCGTGGTGGACCGCCTCGACGAGGAGGCCGGCCGCATGCTCGGGGCCGAGTCTCTGGCCAGGGTCTTGGAAGAGATCTCGGTGCTCGACGCGGCCGGCGCGGCCTTCTCCCCCGAGGAGGTCAAGGCCGGCGACATGACGCCCGTCTTCTTCGGCAGCGCCATGAACAACTTCGGAGTCCAGCTCCTGCTCGACGGGTTCCTCGGGCTCTCATCCCCGCCGCGGCCCCAGCCCACGGTGTCGGGGATGATCGCGCCCGAGGACCCGCGCTTCTCGGGCTTCGTGTTCAAGATCCAGTCGAACATGGACCCCAGGCACCGCGACCAGCTCGCGTTCGTGCGGGTGTGCTCCGGCCGGTTCGAGCGGGACATGCAGGTCCTCCATGCCAGGACCGGGGAATTGATCCGGCTCTCAAGCTCCCACAAGCTGCTCGGCCGCGAGCGCGAGACCGCGGACGAGGCCTATGCCGGAGACGTCATCGGCATCGTGGGGCACGCCCAGTTCCGCATCGGAGACACCCTGACCGAGGATCCGGCGATCATGTTCCAGGAGCTGCCGCGCTTCCCGCCCGAGCACCTCGCCTACCTGTACTGCTCCAACACCAGCCAGTCCAAGCGCTTCCGCACCGGCTTGGACCACCTCCTGCAGGAGGGCGTGGTGCAGACCTTCACCCTGCGCGGGGCCGCGTCCCGGGCGCCTCTCCTCGGCGCGGTCGGCCCCCTCCAGTTCGAGGTCCTCCAGCACCGCCTGAGCACGGAGTACGGGGCTGAGTCGCGCCTTGAGCCCGCTCCCTGGCAGGTCATCCGCTGGGTGGGCGGGGGCGTTTGCGCCGCTGCCATCGAAGACGCCCTTCCCATCGGCAGCCGCCTCGCGGACGACGCGGACGGCGGCCTGGTGGCGTTCTTCGGCAAGGAGTGGGAGTGCAAGTACTTCATGGAGAAGAAGCCGGACGTCCCCCTGTCCAGGCTGCCCTTCTCGGTGAAGAAAGCCTGACGCCCCTGATGGAACTTTCAGGACCGTTTTCGGACTCGAATATCGAAGATCCGCCACAAGGGGGGCGTTTTGCTCGGCGGGGCCTTGCGTACGGCGGCGGAAAGCCCGTTTTCCTTCATGATGTAGAATCGGACGGTGCACATGAAATCCCAAAGCGGGTCGGTGATGCCTGAACGGCATTGGTCCTCGTACGGGATGCCTGGAGTGAACTCATCCGTGCGGTAGCGCTTGCGCAGCACCTTCCAAGCCGCGATCCGGCAGCGCATATCGGAACTCGCCAACTGCGGGATGATTCCGCGAAGGAAAGAGTTCCAACGGCGAGCCCATTTACGGCCCGTGTAAGGTCGTACTTCCCGAATATGCCGGCTCGTCCGCTCATGACTCAGGGCCAATCTGACATGCAGACGCTTGCTCACCGAGGCGGCACGCACGGCTCGGGAAGACTTGGCTGCGCGTTTGGGAATCATCTTGGGGAACTTTACAAAAAAGAAGCCCTCCTTCGGCGAGGGATTCTTTCGAAACCGGCCCAGTCCACATAGAAAGGCAGAACTTTCCGGGCTTGCTTTTTCATCGATTCCTCGCATCCTTGAAGGCGGGCCTGATTGCGGTTCGGCCAAGGTATTGCAAATGCAATGCATATGCACTATAATATGAGTGACCGTATGACCACCCTCGAACAGTTCGTGGAGCGATCCGGCGGGCGCGCCAAGGCTGCGGTCCTTATCGGGATCGCGGAAACGACTCTTTGGCGCTGGGTCCAAGGCCGATCCCGACCGCGAGGCCTGGCGCTGCGGCGCTTGACGGATCTTGGCATCCAATGGGAACAGGGCGCCGCAACGGATGCGATTGCGCGCGTCGTTCAAGTCAGGCCGGCTGCCGAGGCTTTCGCGAAGAACGAGGAAGAGATGTTGTTGGGGATGCTGTCCATGTCGTCCAGCGCGCGCGTCGGCGATGTCGATCTCTTGCGGGTCCGGTTGGGCGGCCTTGCGGAAGGCGGCGGCAAGCCGGCGCCGATGAGCCGAGTGGCCCGAGTCGTGCGGAGAGCGGATGCCTGAGAAACAAACCGATGATTTCGCCGAGCTTGTGGCGGCCTTGAATCAAAACAAGGTCGAGTTCGTGATCGTCGGGGCGCACGCCGTGGCCTTCCATGGCTATGCGCGCGGCACCAAGGACCTCGATATCCTGATCCGGTCCACCCCGGAGAATATCCCAAGAGTGCTTGCCGCGCTTAAGGACTTCGGATTCGGTTCCTTGGGGCTTAAAGAAGCGGATTTTGTCGGGGACAATGTGGTTCAGCTCGGCTATCCTCCGAACCGAGTTGACCTTTTGTCCGGGATCAGTGGAGTCGACACGGAGAAAGTGTGGAAGACGCGGGTCGAAGGAACTTATCAAGGGCTTCCCGCTTGCTTTATTTCGCGTGAATGCTTGCTGAAAAACAAGCGAGCCGCCGACCGCGGGCAGGACCGCCTTGACATGCAAAAGCTGGATGAGCAGGCGCGGCTTGCCCGGCGGAAGAAAGCATGAAATGAGCAGAACCGGGAGACGCTTTCGCGCCGCCCGGTTCTTCGAGATTGGCGGCCCAGCCTACATGAAAGACGGAACTTTTCGCGTCGATTTTTCCTTCTAGTCCCGCGGGCAGTCGGGACAATGCGGCCGTGGGGGCAGAGTGGGTCTTGACAAATGGTAGCAATATGCTACCCTATGGTTATGGGACAACCGGTCAAGATCGCGGATGGCCTCGTTATAGACGCGCGAATGGCGGGCGAAGTCGAACATCGCTCGATCGCCGGCCAAATCGAGTTCTGGGCCCACTTGGGTGAGGCCCTCGAGCCGCTGCTGCAGGGCATCCAGGTCATGGCTCTGATGAGGTCCAAGTCCGTTCAACCGTTGTCCGCGAGCCTGGAGTCCGTCGATTCTCCCAAGGGGCATCGTCGCGTCGCCGACCACCTCAAAAGCCTG